>URED01000030.1 GCA_900546785.1 uncultured Oscillospiraceae bacterium
GCAAAAGCCGCTCTTTCTGGTACCCCGGCCTATCGCACCTTGGTACATGCCGCGGCGCTTTGCAACAATGCCTCACTGGACCCGGACCATCCTGGCAAAATATTGGGCGATCCCACCGAAGGAGCGCTGATTTATTTGGCCGATGCGTTTGGTATTGACCAGCTTGTACATGAGAAGGCCTATCCGCGCGTATTTGAACAACCCTTTGATTCCGATAGAAAACGCATGAGCACTGTTCATGAGGAGAATGGCGCTTTCTATGCCTATACCAAGGGCGCCGTGGATGAAATGCTGCCGCTCTGTACACAAATGCTGACAGCGGAAGTACCCTTTCGCCGCCGGAAAGGACGCTTGCTTTTTTCAGCGCGTCATCTCCGCTGAACAGCATTCTGCCCAGCCAGCTACGGATATCCGCCTCCAGCGTTTGGGTGGTATACTGCCTGAGCCAATCCACCAAAGTAAGATCAACGCCGCCAAAATACTTTGAATTATCGCTTGGGAAATAGCTTTGCGTTGTGGTAACACCCCATTTGAATTCGCCGTCGTCGGGCTCGGTCTCGCCCATAAGAATATCAAACAGCGTAGTCTTTGCAACGGTGTCAGAACCTACAAAAGCCACCTTTTCACGCGGGTGGATAACGAAGGATACGTCATCCAGCACTTTTCTGTCCCCAACTGTTTTTGTAAGGTGATCCACACGCAGAAGATCGTTTCCGCATTCCCTGTCCGGCTTAAAGTCAACATACGGAAAGCGGCGTGAGGATACGGGCATCTCGATCATCTCCAGCGCGTCAAGCTGCTTTTTACGGCTTGTGGCCTGCTTGGATTTGGAAGCGTTTGCCGAAAAGCGCTGTATGAAATCCTGAAGTTCTTTGATCTTCTGCTCATTTTTCTTGTTCTGATCCCGCATCTGGCGCTGGCGCATCTGGGTATATTCATACCAGAAATCATAGTTTCCGGCATACATCTGGATCTTGCCGAAATCCACATCGCAGATATGCGTGCAGACCTTATTGAGAAAATACCTGTCGTGCGAAACAACGATCACGGTGTTTTCAAAATCAAGCAGGAAATCCTCCAGCCAGCGTATTGCGGACAGATCAAGGTGGTTCGTAGGCTCGTCAAGCAGCAAAATATCCGGATTGCCGAAAAGCGCCTTTGCAAGCAGCACCTTAACTTTAAGATCTGACGGAAGCTCCGCCATCTTCATATAGTGGTATTCATCCGTTACGCCCAGCTTATTGAGCATGAATTCGGCGTCGCTCTCCGCGTTCCAGCCGTCAAGATCTGCAAATTCCGCCTCCAGCTCGCCGGCCTTGATGCCGTCCTCTTCCGAAAAATCGGGCTTTGCATAAAGCGCGTCCTTTTCCTCCATGATCTCTATCAGGCGCGGGTTTCCCATAAGCACCGTGCGCACAACTTCGTATTCATCATATTTAAAGTGATCCTGCTCCAAAACAGAAAGACGTTCGCCCGGCGTGATGACTACCTCGCCCTTCTGCGGTTCCAGCTCACCGCTCAGGACCTTTAAAAACGTTGATTTTCCGGCGCCGTTCGCGCCTATGATGCCGTAGCAGTTGCCTGCCGAAAAGATTACGTTTACACGCTCAAACAGCGCCTTGCCGCCGAACTGAACTGTTACATTATTCGCCTGGATCATAAAAATCTTCCCCCGAAAATATCTTTATTTTTTAACGGTTTTGGGATATTCCCGTTTCAGCGTGATATATTTTACTACACTTAATATATAATTACAAGTATTATTTAATTTATAATAAAGGTTGATTTTAAACGGCGGCAAAGGTATAATACTAAAAAAGGAAATAAACTGCGTTTTTAATTAGGGGAAGTATATGGAAATAAAAATTGCGCCGTCCGTTTTGGCGGCGGACTATGCAAATCTGGAAACGGAGCTTAAAAAATGCGCGGCTGCGCAGTACATTCATCTTGATGTTATGGACGGGCATTTCGTGCCCAACATCTCTATCGGCGCGCCGGTCATAAAATCCTTAAGAAACGTAACGGAGATACCGTTTGACGTGCATCTGATGATAAGCGAGCCGCTGAGATACGTTGAAGATTTTGCAGACGCGGGCGCAGATATCATCTGCTTTCATATTGAAAGCGAAAGCGATACTGAAAAAACGGTAAACAAGATACTTGAATGCGGCTGCAGGGCTGCGATAGCAATTAAGCCGGGGACGCCGGCAAGCGCCGTACTGCCGTATCTCAGCAGACTTTCCATGGTGCTTGTTATGACGGTAGAGCCGGGATTCGGCGGGCAGAGCTTTATGGAAGACATGATGCCTAAGATAAAGGAGATAAGAGCCGCGGCGCCGGATATAGACATAGAAGTTGACGGGGGCGTCAATCCAGAGACTATCAAAACAGCCGCTTCTGCGGGGGCAAACGTATTTGTTGCCGGCAGTGCGGTATTCAAAAGCGAAGACCCGGCAAAGACCATAGAAATGCTTAAAGATAACGCAAAGAGTGTGACGGTGTAATGAAAAAGAAACGCTTTTACAAAAATGTAAAGCGCAATGTGAAATGGACCGAAGAGGAAAAGGGCTATCCCATTGACTTTGCGGATAAATACGTATCCGACGAGGGCATTTATTCAGACAAATTTGACTATATGCGCCCTAAGATAAAAAAGAAGCGCAAACACAAGGCGCAGGCGCGCACGCTGTTCAAAAGGCTTGGCATTGCCGTGCTCTGTCTGCTTATCGTTGGCATAGGGTACACGGGAATGGACGTTTTCATGCTCAGAAACGGTATGCCGAAGATGGATGCGGCAGTCAGCGCGGGAGAGGACAGCGTGATCAACGAGGTCAGGCTTGATCTGAGCTGCGCTTATGAGGACAGTATTTCCATGGACGGCTCCGTTATGCTTGAATCCGTCTGCACCAGACTTACCGACGGCGCATACAACAGCGTTGCAATAGATCTTAAAAGAGCGGACGGTACGATCGGCTACAAGAGCTCGCTTGCAACGGTAGACGCATACAGCGCGACGGCTTTTGAGGCTTCGGACCTGCACGGTTCGGTAACTGCTTTAAGCGAACAGGATATACTGACCGTGGGCGTTGTTTACTGCTATCTTGACAATCTGCTGCCGCGGCAGGACCGCTCTGTGGCGCTGCTGAACGATAACGGCGTGCCTTATGAAGATTCGCGCGGAAACACATATCTGAATCCCGCTTCGCAAACGGTATATAAATATATTAAAGACATAATTGCCGAAGCGGCGGAAATGGGCGTAAGCGTTTTTGTGCTGCGCGCGACCGACGTGCCTGCCGACGGCGTAACGGGCGACGGCTTTGACAGCCTTGCCGCGCGGCTTTACGAGGATATAGGCACAGATATGAAACTGCTTGAGGGCATTGATGTTGAGATAAGTGATCAGCTTGCCCGCAGCGCCGGCACAGACGAAAGCACAAGCGATGAAAATGCTGCGGACCCGGCGAACAGCGAAACTGACGGCGAAAGCGAGGAGAGCACGGCAGCCGATGCAAACAGCGCCATACTTGCACTTTTTGACGCCGAAACGGACAACAGCAAAATATATATCGTAAGCGTTTTCGAAAACGAAGCGCAGATAAAAAATATTTTGGAGGAAGGCGGAATAGAATCCTTTATTCTTGACGCCGAACAGCTATGAAAAAGATACTGACTGCAATTCTTTGCACGGCATGCCTGCTTTTGAGCGGCACGACCGCTTTTGCTGCTGAAACGCCGCTGCAAAACACGCCTTACCTTGAAAGCATCAGCTTTTCAAACGCGGATATAGACGGCGGCTTCAACACAGGGGAAACCTATTTTACGATCACGCTGCAAAACCCGGGCAGAAGCGCGGTGCTTCAGAATTATGAGATAAACGGCAGCGCAAATATCATTGCCGAATATTTTTACGATTCTGCAAACCGCCAGGCGGGCATTACCGTAACGCTTAAATTTGACAGCGGCAGCGTAATCTATACCTTTACATATTCCAACCCGCCGGAATATGAGATCAATTCCAACGCAAACCTTGCGGGGATAAGCTGCGAATACGCCGAGGTGCGCCCGGAGATCAATACGGACGATACGGTCTATAATCTGTATATTCCGAGCGACCTGACCGAGGTGAACCTAACGCCCGTAACACAGGATATAAACGCGACGGCATCGCTCATCACGGTTATGCTGCGCGAGGGGCAGGAAACGGAGATACCCGTAACCGTGACCGCATCTGACGGCAGCACAAAGAAATACACCTTTGATATAAAACGAGTGGACAAAACAACGAGCGAAGTTGCGGCGGAAATGGCGCAGCCGGATTTTGTTTCTTTTGTTGAGGGCGAACGCTTTTACGAACAGCCCGAATTCGCCGTGGCGGCAGGCGCCGTTGCCGGCGGAATCATAATCATACTGATCATTGCCGCCATTGTAAAGCGCGTTGCTGCAAATCCCTATGATCCGGACGAAAAAGATTTTTATCTGACCTCCGAATAAACGGTTTGCGCCGGCGGCAGAAAGGACGTGAGCTTACGGAACTTGAAGAAATGCTTGAATATACAGACAGGCTGCACGAGCAGAAAAATATAAGAGATCTGAAAAAGTTTCTAAACGAGCTCAACCCCGCCGATATAGCGCTTTTGCTGGAAGAGGCAGGCAATGAAAAGAAGCGCATGTTCCTTTTCAGAATGCTTACAAAAGAAAACGCCGCGGAAACCTTTGTTGAGTTTGACGGCGACACGCAGGAGAGCCTGATCCGCTCCTTTTCCGATTCCGAGCTGAAAGATGTGTTGGACGAGCTGTATGTTGACGACGCTGCGGACATCGTTGAAGAGATGCCGGCATCGGTCGTTAAGCGCATACTGAAAAATACGGACAGCGAAATGCGCGAGGCTATCAATTCCATACTGAAATACCCCGAGGATTCGGCAGGTTCTATCATGACGCCGGAATTTGTTGACCTCAAAAGGCATATGACTGTTGAGGACGCATTCAAGCGCATCCGGCGCACGGGTGTGGACAAGGAAACGATATATACCTGCTATGTTACGGACGAATCCCGCCGCCTGCTGGGCGTTACCACCGTTAAAGAGCTTTTGCTGCACGATGCGGACGACAGGATAGACGAGCTGATGGAAACCAACGTGATCAGCGTAAACACGCTGGATGATCAGGAAAAGGCGTCTGCCCTGCTTTCAAAATATGACTTTTTGGCGCTGCCGGTTGTGGATATGGAAAACCGCCTTGTGGGCATCATAACCGTTGACGACGTTATTGACGTTTTGCAGGAGGAAAATACAGAGGATATCCAAAAGATGGCGGCGATCGTGCCTACGGACACGCCCTATCTGAAAACGAGCGTTACAGAGACCTTTAAAAAGCGTATTCCCTGGCTGCTGCTGCTCATGATATCCGCCACGATAACAAGCCAGATCCTGACCAATTTTGAAAACAAGCTTGCATCGGTTGCAACGCTGATTGCCTTTATTCCGATGCTGATGGGCACGGGAGGCAATTCCGGCGGCCAGTCAAGCGTTACCGTTGTGCGCGCGCTTTCTTTGGGCGAGATCTCCATGAAAGACATTTTTAAGGTGATCTGGAAAGAGATACGGGTAGGCATAATCTGCGGCGCCGTGCTTGCAGCAGTCTGCTTTGTGAAGCTGCTTCTGTTTGACAAATACGTTCTCGGCAACAGTGAAATAACCGTTATGATCGCACTGGTCGTGAGCCTTACGATCATTGTGGAAGTGGTATTCTCCAAAATAATAGGGTGCAGCCTGCCGATCATAGCCAAAAAATGCGGCTTTGACCCGGCGGTTATGGCAAACCCGTTTATCACCACGATTACGGACGCCGTTTCGCTTCTTATTTACATTATGTTTACAACGGCTCTACTTGGTATTTAGCGGCAACGCAGAACATAAAAGAACGCAAAGCTGCCGCCGGGACGAATGCTCCGGCGGCAGCTTTATATATAGAATATGTTTTGTGTGGCACGGTGTATCTGTTTATAAATTTCGGCTTAGCCGTCAATGGCTACAGAATAAAAGGTTTCAAACACGCCGTCAAACTCCACGTCAATGATATGCACATCGTCAAGCGTATGTTCAAGATAGGATAATGTTTGATTGTCTAAATCTATAAAAGCATTTCCTAATGCAGCTTTAATGATCTCCATGTCATGTATGCCGTACATTTCCTCAATATCGGGAAGCATAAATCGGATTATAGCCGATAATTTTTCATCATAATGATCTGCCAGCTCTTTTGCGTACTGTGCGTATCCGGACTTGACTGCGGTACAGACAAACGTAATACCGCGATACACCGCCGTATACGCCCTGTTTTTTTCATCAAACGTAAACACGGGCTGTTCTTCTTTTTTCGCTCTGTTAAACATACTCTTCTCGCTTTGCTGAAACGTCCGCTGCTTTTCGGATCACGCCGTTTGCAATATCTGTCAATAGGTTATATTATCCGTTGTTATGTATTCCACACCGAGGGCGGCAAGGCGGTCAACCGCCTCCGGCTCATTCACCGTCCATGCGCCGACCGTTAATCCGGATTCCACGCATTTCGTTATGACCTCGTCCGTATTCTCTTCCTTGGAATAGTTGAAATCTATGCCGCAGCTGCCGCCTATGGCAAGCGCCATCTCTATATCCTCATCCGTGATCTCCTGCACAAGATACCAGCAGGGCGCGTCCGTCAGCGCGCGCATGGCGGTAAGCGCTTCATAATGGAAGGATATAAATACAGGCTCCAGCTGTGGATATGCCGCAAGCATCGCTACGATCTCATTGTAATACTCCGTATTATTTTCGCTTTTCAGCTCTATTACGGGAACCATGGCGTACTGCGAGCAGATATTGAGATACTCCTGAAGCGTGCACATTTTCAGAGCTGCGTAATTCTCTATATTGCTGCCGTTATCCACGGTCTCCTGCCGGAGTTCTGCATACGTTTTATCCTCCACCATGCTGAGTTCGCCCGTCATACGATAGGTTATCGGGTCATGGTGGATCACCCAAACGCCGTCCGCCGTGCGGTAAACGTCGCACTCTGCGCCGTAATAGCCTGCCCTGCCCGCCTCTTCAAACGCGGGGGCGGTATTTTCCGGTGCAACGGCTCTGAAACCGCGGTGCGCAACGAGCTGAACATCGGCAGTCGTCTGATACACGGTGTATTCCGGCGTTTTGCAATACCAATTCAACGCGATCAGACCGGCGCCGACCGCTAAAATTACAAGCGCCAGCAGCACACAGAGCACGATTATGATTATTTTTTTCTTTTTGTTCATTTTCTTTTTAACGGTTTCACTCATCGCTGTTTTCCTCCATTTCAGCCGCCGTATTCTTTTCCGGGAATTTCAGGATCCGTGTTTTATCCACAACGAAGGTGCCGTTTGACCACTCGCCCTTTATGCCCTTAGCGCTCATACCAAGCTGAAAATGCAGCTGCGCGATCCCGAAATCTATGCTTTTATCCGAATACGGCTCCGCAACGCTTGCGGATATAACGCCGTTTTCATACCTGAATTTGACCGGGCGGCGGTTTACGGAGCTTGGCGCCTTTTCAACAAGGCGCATGGCAAACACGATCTCCTCCGGCAATTTTTCATCGCAAACCTCAAACATCTTCTGATAGGGCTTGCTTTTTTTGTGCGTTGCGTTATACATAAGCTTTTCCTTAAAGCTCTTGTTTTTGGCAACATTACCCACGGCGATAACGCAATAGAGCCTTACGCCCTTAGGCAGATCCAGCTTTTCAAGCACCTTATTTTCATTATATGTGCCGACCCAGCAGGTGCCGATGCCGTGGTATGCGCACTGCAAAACGATGGTTTCGCCCCAATAGCCGCACGCCTCCCTTGCCGGGATCGTATCCGCGCCGCAGACCGCTATAAGACTTGTCATGCCAGAATGGAGATTGAATGCAAAGCGCGCGTCCTCAATAAAAGCAAAGCTCAGCCCCGCCTTTTTATTTACGTAATCGACAAGGTCTTTGATGACCGCTTTCACTTCATCGCTTAAAGGCCTGTTTTTGAACGTGCGCCTTGAGGCGCGCAAATCGATTGCTTTTAAATATTCCTCATTCGTCATCTGCTATTCACCCCAGTTCTCTATGACGGACATCAGCTTTGCGTATTCCTTGGTAGTAATATTATCCGGACGGGCCACGAGCATCCGCTTCATCTCAAATGTGGAATTCACCGTCCACACCGAAAGCTTGTAGCCGTTATCGTGCAGCAGGTTTGAAAGCGTTGCGCTGGCGTATTTGTAATTGCAGTTTACGCCTATTGCGCCGGTCTCTTCCATAAGATCAAGTATGCGCTGCTTGTAATCATCCGTAAATATCTTTATGCGAGAGGGCTGGCAGTTCAGATAGTAATCCATATCCGCGCAGGCAGATTCCTTGACTGCGTTCACATTCAGCTGGTCTATACCCGTCAAAAACGCCCGGGAAAGCAGATTGTATTCCACAAGCATATCATGGAGCTGATCGAGCGTTCTTGTTTCCTTTATATCAAGATTGATCAGGCAATCATCCTGCTGCAAAAGCGCAAACACCTCAGAAAGCGGGGTACCCTCATTATTCATAACAACGATATCATGGCTTATAACAAGCGTTTTATCCGGCCGCTGGCGGATATCTATCTCTATGATCTCTACATTATTCGCAACAGCCGCCCGAACCGATTCCAAAGAATTTTCCGGGGTATCAAAGGCGCCCGTATGCGCCGTGACCGTAAATCCCTGCACGAAGCTCAAAGTCCTTTCATCATAACTTTTGTTTACTGCATAACCCATCACGCCTACCACAAGGCAAACAGACAGCAAAAACGAAATTACCTGATAGCTGAAATGCTTTGCCCATGTGGGAGTCATATTCCTTTTTAGAAATCTTTTGAATTTCTGCCAGCGGGAAACTTTTTCAGCCATTAAAAAACCTCTTACCAAAAAGGGGCATTAAACGAAAACGTTTAATTCCCCTTCATCATCAATCCTGCCTGCTGCCGGAATAGTTAGGAGCCTCTTTGGTGATATAAACATCATGCGGGTGGCTTTCAACAAGTCCGGCGCCTGTGATCTTTATGAACTTGGCTTTTGTGCGCAGTTCCTGAATATTATGGCAGCCCACATAGCCCATACCGGAGCGCAGACCGCCCATCATCTGGTAAACCGTATCGCCCACGGCTCCCTTATAAGGCACGCGGCCCTCTACGCCTTCCGGCACGAATTTCTTTGTGCCTGTCTGGAAATACCTGTCCGCCGAGCCCTTGCTCATAGCGCCGAGTGAGCCCATGCCGCGGTACACCTTGAACTGGCGGCCCTGATAGATCTCTGTTTCGCCGGGAGATTCCTCGCATCCGGCTACCAGCGAGCCGACCATGACAACGCTGCCGCCTGCGGCGATGGCCTTAACGATCTCTCCGCTGTATTTGATACCGCCGTCCGCAATGATCGGAATACCGTATTTATCCGCCGTTTCGGCGCTGTCATAAATAGCGGTGATCTGCGGAACGCCTATACCGGCAACAACGCGCGTTGTGCAGATAGAACCGGGGCCTATGCCCACCTTAACGGCGTCCGCGCCCGCCTTGACAAGCGCCTCTGTAGCTTCTGCCGTTGCAACATTGCCCGCGATAAGCGAGATATCCGGGAATGCGTTTTTAATTGTGTCTATAGCCTTCATAATATTTTTTGAATGGCCGTGCGCAGAATCCAGCACGAGCGCGTCTACATGGGACTGAACGAGCGCGCCGGCGCGGTCAAGCATATCATTCGTAATACCGATCGCGGCAGCGCAAAGAAGCCTATCCTGCGCGTCACGCGCGGTATTCGGGTATTTCAGGCTTTTTTCTATATCCTTTATGGTAACAAGACCGGTGAGCTTGCCGTTTGCATCTACAAGCGGCAGCTTTTCTATTTTTGACGCCATAAGGATCTTTTTTGCCTCATCAAGCGTTGTGCCGCTCATAGCGGTGACAAGCTTCTCTTTCGGCGTCATAACATCTGCGATCTTAACAGAAAAATCCGTCATAAAGCGCATATCGCGGTTTGTGAGGATACCTACCAAAGTGCCGTCCTCCTCGCAGATGGGAACGCCGCTTATCTTATACTTGCGCATAAGATTTTCCGCATCCTGCGCGGTATTCTGGGGATAGAGGAAAAACGGATCCGTAATAACGCCGTTTTCAGATCTTTTGACCTTATCCACCTCTGTTGCCTGATCCTCGATCGTCATATTTTTATGTATTACGCCGATTCCGCCCTCTCTTGCAATGGCGATAGCCATAGTGGATTCCGTTACCGTATCCATAGCGGAGGTCATAAGCGGAATATTCAGCTTGATATTCTTTGTAAGATTGGTTGAAAGATCCACCTGATTGGGGAGCACATCACTCTCCGCCGGGATAAGGAGCACATCATCAAACGTAAGCCCCTCTTTAACAAATTTTGCGCCGTATTCGCTCATAAAAATCCTCCTTTAGAAATTTATATTATATTTAATCTATAATATCATAAAACGCTTAGCAGAATCAAGTATTATTTTGAACGCTTGGCAGAATCAAGCGTTATTTTTCACACGCGTCAACGATCTCGGCAACGGTGGCGTCTATGGAATTGCCGTCGCAGTCAATCACATGGTCTGCGTATTTTTTATAAAGCGGCAGGCGTTCGTTATACATATCCAGCAGCGTTTCGCCGTTTTCAAGCACGATCCCGCGCGTGGAAAGATTTTTTATGCGCCCTTTCATCTCTTCATAACTGAGGTGCATATAAATGATCTTGCCCATGCTTTTGAGGTGGCGCATTGCCTTTTCGCTGTAGACGACGCTGCCTCCCGTGGCGATCACCGTGCCTTTGATGTCAAGAGAGAGCACCGCCTGCTCCTCCGCCTTTTTAAATTCGGCAACGCCTTTTTCGTCAATGATCTGCTGGAGGCGTTTGCTTTCTATGCTTTGGATCAGAAGATCAGTATCAAAAAAATTCTTAAGCAGTATCTTTGCCGCAAGCACGCCGCAGGTGGATTTGCCGGCGCCGGGCATACCTATAAGGATTATATTTTCTTCGTTGATAAGCGGTTTTTTCAATTTTTAACTCCTATATGTTTGCATATTTCGTTTAATCTGCATTCGCCGCACTTCGGCTTCCTTGCCGTGCAGGCATCGCGCCCGAACAGCACGATCCTGTGGCAGAAATCAGAGCCTTCCTCCGGCGGTATCAGCTTTTTAAGCTCAAATTCTATTTTTTTAGGGTCTTTCTGCGCAACAAGACCCAGGCGGTTGGATATCCTTATGCAGTGTGTGTCCACAACGATGGCCGCCTTGCCGTAAACATCACCCACGATCAGATTTGCCGTTTTTCTGCCCACGCCCGGCAGGGTTATAAGATCTTCAATCGTATCCGGCACTCTGCCGCCGAAATCCTGTAAGATCATCTGCGCCATTCCCACGATGGACTGCGCCTTGCTCTTGTAAAAGCCACAGGAATGTATGTATTTTTCCACCTCTGCAACATCAGCGGCGGCAAAATCCTCAATGGTCTTATAGCGCGCAAACAGTGCGGGGGTAACCAGATTTACCCTTGCATCGGTGCACTGTGCCGAAAGGCGCACCGCAACAAGCAGCTGAAACGGTGTTTCATAGGTTAAGGAGCACAAAGCGTCTGGATAAAGCTCTTTCAGCAGCTCTACCGCGGCGAGCGCTCTTTCTTTTTTTGTCATAGGTTCTCCTCTTTACTTTTGGTTATCATCTTCATTTTTAATCTTTTCCCAATACTTTTTGAACGCCTGTTCGTTTTTATTCATTCCGGGAATATAATATTTTACGTTTTTTATCTCATCCGGCAGATACTGCTGTTTTACCCAGTGATTTTCAAAATCGTGCGGATAAACGTAAAACTGCCCTTTAACCTGTGCGTCCTCCCCGTCAAAATGCTTGTTCTGGAGCGTGCGCGGAATAGGGCCGTACCTGCCCTTTTCAACATCTGCCATTGCAGCGTCTATTGCCGCTTCGCCGGCATTGCTCTTAGGTGCAAGTGCAACAAGGATTACCGCATCCGCCAGCGGAATACGCGCCTCCGGCAGACCTACCGCAAGCGCCGTATCCACAGCCGCCTTGACGATGGGAATGATCTGCGGATACGCAAGGCCTACATCTTCGTTAGCGCACACGAGCAGCCTGCGGCATGCGGACGGCAGATCCCCTGCCTGCAAAAGCCTTGCAAGGTAATGCAGCGCCGCGTCCGGGTCCGAACCGCGCATGCTCTTCTGATAGGCGGAGATAATATCGTAATGCTCGTCGCCCTCTTTATCATACTTAACTGCGCTGGACTGGGTAAGCTGCGATGCAGTTTCAAGCGTAATATGCTTTTTACCGTTTTCCGCCGGCGTAACAAAAAAGCAGTTTTCCGCAGAGTTGAGCGCTTTGCGCACATCTCCCGAACAGCCGCGGGCAATCTTTTCCACAGCGTCTTCGTCCGCCGTGACCTCCACGCCGTTCTCTTTGCCGAGTATCTTAAAGCCCCGCATAACTGCGGGCACGATATCCTGCCATTCCACGCTTTTGAATTCAAACACCGTTGAGCGTGAAAGCACGGCCGGATAAATGTAAAAATAGGGATTTTCCGTTGTGGAGGCGATGAGCGTGATCTTGCCGTTTTCAATGTATTCAAGCAGACTCTGCTGCTGGCGCTTATTGAAATACTGAATCTCATCCAGATAGAGCAAAACGCCGTTCATCGTTTCAAACGTATCAAGTTCGGAAACGATATCCTTGATATCTTTCGTGGAAGCGTTGGTGCCGTTTAAGCGGCGCAGCGCCCTGTTTGTCTTTTTCGCTATGATAGAGGCAACGGTGGTCTTGCCCGTGCCGGACGGGCCGTAAAAGATCAGATTCGGGATATTGCCGCTCTCAATAAGATTATATAGCGGCTTGCCCGGTGCCAGAAGATGGCGCTGGCCGACAACATCGGAAAGCTCCGTTGGCCTTATTCTTGCCGCAAGCGGATCGTTCATAAATTTTTCTCCTTATTTTCCGCATCTTTTTTTGAAAACGCGCAGCCGCAGAAGTTCTGGCGGTACAGCCCATACTGCCTTGAAAGCTCTATGGAACGCTTATACCCCTCTTTTTTCTTAAAATCGGACGGGAGCCACTTTACGCCGTACTTCTCCGCCGTTTCAAAGCCGATCTCATTGATCTTCTGCGCGTTTTTGAGCGGGCTTATGGAAAGCGTTGTGCAAAAATAATCAAAGCCGCGCTCCGCCGCAAGACGCGCTGTTTCCTCCAGCCGCAGGCGGTAGCACCGAAAGCACCTTTCGCCGCCCTCCGGGCAGTCCTCCAGCCCTTTTGCGATATGCAGAAATTCGCTGTAATCGTAGTGCCCCTCAAGTATATCCACGGGATTTTCAAACGGCATGCTACGCAAGAGCCGCTTTTCCTCCGCAAGCCTTTTTTCAAATTCAGACTGCGGCGATATATTGGGATTATAATAAAAAACGGTTATTTTGAAATATTGATCAAGATATTCCAGGCAGGCGCTTGAACACGGCGCGCAGCACGCATGAATTAAAAGAGAGGGCAGTATATGCTCTCTCTTATTTCTTTCCATGATTGATTCAGTTTGCCTGCTGTAATTGATCTTATTCATAATTTATTTACTCAGATAATTCTTTGGATTGATCCTTGTGCCGCCGGCTCTGATCTCAAAATGGCAATGCGGGCCGGTAGAATTGCCCGTTGAACCGGATTTTGCGATCTGCTGGCCCTTATATACCGAATCACCGGGAGAAACCAAGAGTTCCGAATTATGGGCATAAAGGGTAAACACCTTATCCCCGTTGGAATCCGTGCCGTGATAGATAAGCACATAATAGCCGTAGCTGTAATCCAGCCGCTTAACGCCCGCAACAACGCCCTTTTGCGCGGCAACCACCTTGGTGCCCGTGGGGCACGGGAAATCAATGCCGCCGTGGTAGGAACCGTTGCTGTAATTTGGGAATCCCGCAGAAACCGTATAATGCCCGGGCACGGGATAGGTCATATTATAGACGCCGTCCGAATTATTATAAACATCGGTGTCATTATAGATCACGGTTGGCGTTTCATCTCTGTTGCCTGTTGTGAAATCCGAAACATCTTCCGGTGAGATGATGCCGTTCATAAGATCCTCTATCTGCTGCTGCGCAGCGTCTGACAGCGCCTGATCTTCGTTTCTGTATTCCGTATACATGCCGGTTTCGGCAGTCAGCTGGGCAAACAGCTGGTCGCTTTCCGCCTTATCCTGCGCAAGGGTTATCTTTTTGGCGGCAATGTCCTCCTGCGCGGCAGTCAGCGCCGCCTGTTTGTATTCAAGCTCGTTTTGCTGCGCAAACAGAGCCGTATTCATTTCGTTAAGAGCCGCTTTCTTTTCATTAAGGTCGGATTCTCTGGCAAGTATGATCTCCGTCTGCTCCTGGATCTCCTGCATCAGCTGTGCGTCGCTTTTAGACACCGCCCTGATCATTTCATACCTTGTAAGGAAGCTTGAAATATCGCTGCATGTGAGCAGCGCGGTTATCAGATTATAATCGCCGGATATGTAGATCGCGCGCATACGCAGGCAATAGGCGTCATACTTTGCCATAAATTTTGTATTCAGATCGTCCAGCTCCGCCTGAACGGAATCCACCTGCGCCTGAAGCGTATCCGCCTGCTTTTGATTTTCCTCAATGCTTGTTTGAAGAAGCTTTATATCCTCCTCATAATCAAGCACCTGCTCGTCAAGCACCGTAAGCTGCTGATTTAAAATACCTATTTTTTCATCAAGCGCGTTGATATATTCTTCCGTGTTTTTTGAATCCGCTGCAAGGGCGGCTATCTTTTGCTCCGCCTCTGCAAGGTCGGCTTCCAGCACGGATTTTTGATCCTCAAGCTTTTTTCTGGCTTCCTCGCGCTTTTGCTCTTCCGTAAGCTGTGTTGTTTCGGTAGTGCTCTCCTGCTGAGAAGCAGTCTGCTGCTCAGCCGCAGGCACTATGCTTGCATGAAACGGAGTCAGCACCATAACGGCGCAGAGCGCTGCGCACAGTATTTTCAGTGTACTTTTATGCTTCATTAAGATTCAGCAACCTTTAAAAATTTTTACCCGTTAAAATATATTTGCAAATTCCCCGTTCTACGCCGCATTACGGCAGATAAAGCGCGGGATTTTTGCATGAGGCGTAAGCCGAAGACGGCGTGCGCACCTCAAAATGGCAGTGCGGACCGGTTGAATTGCCGGTTGAACCGGACTTTGCGATCTGCTGCCCTTTTTCAACATACTCGCCCTCTGAAACGAGCCTTACGGAATTATGCGCATAAAGCGTATAAACCGTATCGCCCGAAGCGGTTTTCTTATCATGCCTGATAACGATATACCTGCCGTAGCTTCTGTAAGATCCGTCCGCATTTTTAAGATCTGCGGAGATGATTACGGTGCCCGATTCGGCAGCCACTACAGATGAGCCGGTCGGGCAGCTGAAATCAGCGCCGCTGTGACCCGTATACGCGCCGAAAGCACAGGTTATCGTTGTTTGCGACGGCACGGGATAAGTTAAGCTTATCACGCCGCCGGAGCCCGAGGACGGCCTTGTTGTTGTAGTTGTTGTACTGCCGGAGGAGCCTTGCTGATCGGTTGTGCTTTCCGCCGGCAGCGAAGTTGCGGAGGTCGTTTCCTCCTGATATTTTTTCTCCGCCTCTTCAATCGCGGCGTCTACCTCCGCCATGGCGGCTTTATTATCCTCAAGATACTCTGTATAATTGCCTGTTTCCTCGTTGAGCTGAAGTAAAAGCGTATTTGCCTCGCCGCGCTCTTTATCCAGCTCGGCTTTCTTATCCGAAAGCTCCTGCTGCTTCTGCTCAAGCTCCGGGATCGCCGCTTCAAGAGAAGCTTTTGTGCTTTGAAGCGTGGTTTGCGTTACCTGAAGCTCGGCTCTTTTTTTTGTGATCTCATCGCGCGTTGTATTGATATCATCGATCTCGGTATTAATGGTTTCAAGCAATTCGCCGTCCATCGCCGAGATGCGCCTTATCATTTCAAGGCGTGTTAAAAACTGTGAAATATCATTGCTTGTAATCAGAAAGACAAGCATATTTGTTTCGCCGCTGATATACATGGCGCGCATTCTTTGGGCAAACACCTGATATGTGCCCGTAAATTCTTCTTCCTTAGCGGCGCAGTCATTTTGCAGCTGCTCTATTTCGGTGCCGATGGAGGCGATCTCCTTTTCGTTTTCCGCATAGGTGTTTTCAAGCGCCGCAACCTGCTCTTTATCCGATTCCACCTCGCTGCTGACCAGCTCATACTGCCGGTCCAGGTAAGAGATCTTATCGGAAAGGGTATTAAAATATTCCTGTGTGCTGGCAGACTGCGTTTCCAGCTCTCTGAGCTTATTTTCAGCCTCTTTTATACGCTGCTCAAGCTGCGCCTTTTCCTGCTGCGGAGTAAGCTCCGCAGCGCTGACCGACGTGCTTTGGGGCAGGTTAAAAAAAGCGGCAGAAAAAACAAACAGTGAAGCCAATAAAACGCTTACACCGTTTTTGAGTAAACCAGATCGTTTCATTGACTCCACTTCCCATTATATAATAAATTAAAGTTACTGTAAATATTATTTACAATGTTTTTATATGTATTAAATTTTTTGTAATCAATTAAAGGTAATTCATCGGGTTGACCCTTGTGCCGTTCAGCCTTACCTCAAAATGAACGTGCGGGCCGGTGGCGTTGCCTGTTTCGCCCGAATACGCGATTATCTGACCCTTTGACACCTTATCGCCCACACTTACCGCAAGGGAAGAATTGTGCGCATAAAGTGTGGAAAGCCCGTTGCCGTGGTCAATCAGGATATACCGGCCGTAGCTGTATGTAAGCCTTTTTGCAATGACGACAACACCGGAATCCGCAGCATGAACAGCTGTTCCCGTGGGACATGGCCAGTCCACGCCGCCGTGATAGGAGCCGTTGCTGTAGTTGGGATAGCCTGCGGAGATCCTTCTGTAGCTTGTGGGATACGCAAGCTGACCCGTACCGGGATTATAGTTATCACTGCCCGGCTTGTTGCTGGAACCGCTGAGGGCGGCGCTGATCTCTGCGTCAATTTCCCTTATACGTGCTTCGTTGGTCTCTATCGTTTCCTTGATCTCGGACTGCTGGCTGCTGAGCTCTCTGATAGCGGCATTACACTCCGCAACCTCCGCGTCAAGCTCGTTCTTGGAGGCGTTATATTCATCAATCGATTCCTGAAGCGCCTGCTTTCTGGTGTTTAAAGATTCCTTGTCCTCATTGAGCTGGAGCTTTTTCTGGGCAAGTGCCTCACGCTCCTGATTGATCTCTTCCATTTTGGTCATAAGCTCGTCGAGCGTAGCGCTGTCCTGCTCCGAAACGGACTGAACCATCTGTGCGCGCGTAAGTATGGAGCCTATATCGCCGCTTTCAAGCAGCACCTCTATCATGGAAACATTGCCCGAAATATACATGGCGCGCAGCCTTTGGCAATACTCCTCGTAAACACTGTCAAATTCAGCCTGCTTCGCCTCTATTTCCGCCTGCGCCCTGTCTATTTCGACCTGTGTTTCGTCTATTCTTTTCTGAACCGTGTCTATTTCGCTTTGCAGCGCGTCGCGGCTGTCCTCAAGATTATCAAGCTTGTCCTGCAAAAGCTGTACCTTTACCATAAGGGTATCAACATAATCCTGCTGATCGGCGGCCTGTGATTCAAGCGAGGAAAGCTTTTTTTCCTGCTCTTCTATCTCCGCCTCTATCTTGTCCTTTTCCTTGTTGAGCTCCGCGCTTGATTTCGCCTGTGCCGAAAACGCCGCGGAAAACACGAGCATTGCGCTGAAAGCAACGCAAAACGCCCTTACAAGTCCTTTTCCCATAGTTTTAGATTGCACTTATTTCACTGCCTTCCCTGTTTAGATACCTGCCCATTGAAATCAGCGCGCCGCCTACGCCGGTTACGATACCTATCAGGACGAAGATACCGAGCATCGGCAAAGCAAAGTCTGCAAAATTGAGCGCCTCAAGCTGAAGCGACGAAAGAAGATCGCTGAACTGGTGAATGGCAAATTCATAAAACGCCCATACGAGCCCGAGCGACACGATACCCGAAATAATGCCGAGTATCATACCCTCTACCACAAACGGCAGACGCACGAAGCTGTTGGTTGCGCCTACAGATTTCATAATGCTGATCTCAAGCCTTCTGGAATAGACCGTAAGCTTGATCGTGTTTGAAATAATAAATACGCTTATTGCAAGCAGCACCACTACGATAACGATGGAAATGACCTCCACGCCGTGGCGGATGGTTACAAGCTTTTGCGCAAGGTCTTTATTTTCTCTTATCGTATCTATATGCTCGAGCTGCTCGATCCGGCTGACAGTCTGGTCAAAATAGGTTAAATCGTCAACGGTGACCTTATATGCGTCCGGCAAAGGAATATCGGAGCTGATCTCCGTAAAGAACTGCGCCTGCGCTTCCTCCATGGTGGAAAGCTGATCCGCCCAGGCGTCCTCCTTGGGCACAAATTCAACCTCTTTCACATTGTCCATCCCGTTAAGCGCGGCGCCCATTGCCGTGATATCCGCATCTGCGGTATCGTCCTCAATATAGACCATAACAACATTTTCCTCTTCTATCCTTGCAAGCAGGGATTCGATGTTGAGGAAGATCATGGACGCGCAGCCTATGAGCACAAGGCAGCTCATAAGCACGCAGATCGAGGCGATGCTCATCATTCTGTTTGACCAGGTATTTCTGAATCCTTCTTTAAAAAGGTATCTTAAGCTTGAGCCGGTCATCAGTCCTCACCTCCGTCATTTTCATCTTCATTCAAGGCGGAGGAAGCCCCGTCGTCTATAGAATCGAAAATATCCTCTATCTCGCTGCCGAGCTTAACGTCTTCGTTAAAGAAATACATATCCGTTGATTTTTCCGGCTGCGCGGATTCAAACTGGGCATGCGTTGGATCCGGCGTATCTGAAACGACCTCTCCGTTTTTGATAACGATAACGCGGCGCGGGAACGCCTTTACGAGCGAATGCTCATGCGTTACCATGATAACGGTGGTGCCGTTATTGTTGATCTTGGTAAGCATCTCAACGATCTCATGGCTCATTTCGGGGTCTACGTTACCGGTAGGCTCGTCCGCAATAATAAGCTTGGGATTGTTTACAAGCGCCCTTGCAAGGGATACACGCTGCTGCTCGCCGCCGGAAAGCTCATTCGGCATAGCGCGCGCCTTATGCGAAAGACCCACAAGCTGAAGAATATAGGGCACTCTTTTTCTGATCTCTTTTTCCTTGGCGCCGATAACGCGCATGGCAAAGGCAACGTTATCATAAACGCTCATTTTGGGAATGAGCCGGAAATCCTGAAAAACGATGCCCATGGTTCTTCTGTAATACGGCACCTGCTTTTTCTTTAAGGTATCCGAACGGTAATCCCCTACGATAACAACACCTTCCGACGGCTTTTCCTCATGCATGATAAGCTTTAGGAAGGTACTTTTGCCGGCGCCGGACGCGCCAACAACGAAAACGAATTCGCCGTCTTCGATCTTTATATTCACGTTATTCAAAGCCTTGGTGCCGTTGCTGCCGTACACCTTGGTTACATCACGAAATTCAATCACTTTTTAATGCCCTCTTCAAATTTTATAAATAATTTCATAATCACAAACTTTAACACCTATATATAATAATGCAATTCACAATATAAATCAAGCTAAAAATGTTTCTATTTTGTAAATTATGTAATTGATTTGTAACATAACAAAAGATCCGGCAACACAGTTAAGTATTGCCGAATCAAAACGGAATTAATACTTGACCGGGCTTGATTCAAGATATTTATTTACCATCAGGGCAACCTTGAAGACGATAGCGTCGTCAAATTCCCTGAGATCAAGGCCCGTGATCTTTTTGATTTTTTCAAGCCTGTAAACAAGCGTGTTTCTGTGCACGAAAAGCTTGCGGCTGGTTTCCGATACGTTAAGATTGTTTTCAAAAAACTTTTGAATGGTAAAAAGCGTTTCCTGATCGAGTGAGTCTATTGAACCTGATTTGAAGACCTCTTTAAGATACATTTCACAAAGGGTTGTGGGAAGCTGATAAATAAGGCGGGCTATACCCAGATTCTCATAGCTTGCGATGGGCTGCTCTGTATCAAAGACCTTACCCACCTCAAGCGATACCTGCGCTTCTTTAAACGAACGCGCAAGATCCTTTACCCCTGTTACGCAGGTGCCTATGCCTACAACGGCCGTGCAGTAAAATTCGGTTGAAAGCGTATCGCAGATAGAGCGCGCCAGCTTTTCAAGATCTTTCATTTCCACATTGGGGCGCACTTCCTTAACAAGTGCAATATCTGTTTCATTTACGTTGATCACAAAATCCTTAGTCTTGTCCGGAAAGAAATTCTGAATCACGTCAAACACGGAAATATCTGTTTTCTGCGGCACACGGATAATAAAGACCACTCTGGTGGCGTCGTTATTAAAATGAAGCTCGCGGCTTTTTATATAAATATCACCGGGCAGGATATTATCCAAAATGACGTTTTTAACAAAATTGGAACGGTCAAATTTTTCGTCATTCGTTTGCTTGATCTGATTAAAAGCTATGGAAATGATATCCGCATAATGCTTGCTGAGATCATCTGTTGCTTCCACAAAAACCGCATATTCCGGGTGAACGGAATTGCCGAAAGCTTTGTAGGTGCAGCCGTCCACACAGGTCTGAAGGCCGGCAAAAACGCCTGCGGAAACAACGCCTTTTCTCACTTCGCCTATCTGACCGAGCTCAGAGCAGGCAATGACCGTGCCGCTCTCATCCACAACGCCGAGATCGCGGTCCATAGTATCTCTCATCTGATTCACGAGGCCCTGGAATAATCTGTTTGGCAAAGAAACTCCTCCTTATTAAAACCGCTGAAATTTTGCACAAAACCAACTGCGTTATCTTGTTCATATTATACAAGGGTGTTCATCATTTTGCAAGCTTTTTACCAAAATTTTTATGCTTTTTTGTTAAACTTGCATAAACACCTTGCTTTTCAGACAAATAACCACAATATATAGTGTTTTTCCGCATCATCCGGCGGATTCAACAAGCAAAAGCTCTTCTTCATTCAAATATCTTGCCTGCCCGGGGGACAGGCTGCCGTCCATACTGAGCGCGCCCATAGCGGTCCGCTCCAGCTCCAAAACGGATATGGAATGCTTTTTGAACATTCTTTTTATCTGGTGGTACATGCCCTGCCTTAAAACGATCTTGGCGCGGGTGTTATCCGCATTTAAGCTTTCAAGAGAGGCGGGCAGGCATTTTTCGCCGTTCAGCAGCATACCGCTCTCAAAATCGGCTATGACGGACTGATCGAAAGGCCTGTCCAGCACGGCAATATACGTTTTTGGGATATGGCTTTTGGGGCTTAAAATACGGTGGGCGAATCCGCCGTCATCCGTAATCAGCACAAAGCCCGTGGTATCCTTATCCAGCCTGCCTGCCGGGAAAAGGCCTTTTCTTTTCATCTCATCAGGCAGAATATCAACAACCGTTTTTTCACTCGTTTTACGCCCGTCAGAGGAGGAGATAACGCCTTTCGGCTTATTCATCATGATATAAACAAATCTTTTGTAGGCAAGCTCCTGCCCGTTTGCAAAAACGCGATCGGATTTCGGATCTATTTTCATATCCGCGGATCTCACAACGGCAAAATTCAGCCGAACGCCGCCCGCTTTTATGAACGATTTTGCTTCGCTTCGCGTAATATTCAGCTCACGGGAGAGGAATTTATCCAGTCTTTCCATAAAATTATTCCTTTTGCAGCGTTTGCACGAATCCGTCCTGCAGCGAGGTAGAACAGATATCGCCGCCTATAAGCACGCCGCCGCACACAAGCAGATTGGCAAAAACGCAGTCACGGTTCTCAAAGCCCTCGTAATTGGTTATGTTATAGGTGTAAACGGTTGCCGTCTGTCCCTTATAATCCTCCAGATCAAAACCCTGCTGCTTTTGAATTTCATTATACTGCGCGTATGTATCGTTGAATTCCTGCGGTATCTGCACCCGGCGTTCCTCACAGGGGATATTGAATTCCCAGCCGAGCGAGGTCAGGTACTGCTCGCGCTGCTCGTCTGTTTCCAAAGCAATGCTGTCCGACGCAGGCCTGCTCAGCGCCGCATGATTTGAAAAAAAGGTTATTGCAATAACGATAACGCCCGCAAGTATAAGAATTAGGCCGAAGATCGTTTTTGGCTTCAGCCTGAGCGTAAACATTTTCATAAAACCACCTCATAAAGATTTTATGAAAGTGCAAAGAAAATTATTATAAATGTTTTACAAAATATATTCGCTTATTTTGTTCAAAAATCCCACATCGGCAATAACGTCTGTTTTAATGCCGTCGTCCGTATACGTTTGTGAAAGCACCTCGCCGTGTTTCCTTAATTCGGAGGAAAGCCCCGCGTGCGTAAACGGGATCAGCAGCGTCACCCTGCGCCGCGACGCCGGCAGCGCCTTTGCGATCTCGTTTAAAAGCGCTTCTATTCCGTATCCCGTTTTGGCACTGATGCGAATGTTTGCGCCGATAGCGGGATAATCCAGCAGCTGCGGCGCAAGATCGCATTTGTTGAGCACATGGATGACCGGCTTGCCGTCGCACCCGAGGGAGGAGAGCAGATCATTTGTAACCCTGACATGCTCCGCGCATTCGGGGCTTGACGCGTCACACACATTGAGGATCACATCCGCCCAGAGCGCCTCTTCAAGCGTGGAGCGGAATGCGTCCACCAGCTCATGCGGCAGGCGGCGCACAAGGCCAACGGTATCCACAAGCATAATGCTTCTGCCGTCCGGCAAGACGAGCTTTCTTGCCGTGGGATCCAGCGTTGCGAAAAGCTTGTCCTCTGCCAGCACGCCGGCGTTTGTAAGCCGGTTCATCAGCGTGGATTTGCCCGCATTCGTGTAGCCCACGATCGCCGCGCTCAGCACGGCGTTTTTCCGCCTGCGTTCATGCGTTGCAAGGCGGCGTTTTTTGATCTTTTCAAGGTTATCGTTCAGTTTTTCTATTCGGCGCCGGATATGGCGCCTGTCCGTTTCAAGCTTGGTCTCGCCGGGGCCGCGCGTGCCGATGCCGCCGCCCAGCCTGGAAAGGCTTTTTCCCTGCCCCGTAAGGCGAGGAAGCATATATTTGAGCTGCGCCAGTTCCACCTGTATCTTGCCCTCCGCGCTTTTTGCACGGGCGGCAAAAATATCAAGTATAAGGGTCGTTCTGTCCACCGTGCGCACGCCGCAGGCATCCTCGATATTTCTGACCTGCACGGGCGTTAATTCTCCGTCCGCGATCACGATATCCGCCGGGTTTGCCGCACAGAACGCGGCAAGCTCTGCAAGCCTGCCGGAGCCTATATAGGATGCCGGGGACGGCGCCTCACGCCGCTGAATCACGGAGGCGAGCACGACGGCGCCCGCCGTTTTTGCCAGCTCCTCCAGCTCATTCATTGACGCCTCGGCGTCAAGATCACCGGTATCGACGGAGATCAGAACGGCCTTTTCCGGCTCATTTTCACTTTTGATCCCAGTTAATTCCAAAAAATCATTCCTTAATCGCTTTCGCTGTCTACGATTGCGTTGAGCACGCGCCTTGCCATGGGACCCGCCGTTTGCGAACCGGAATTTCCGCGTTCCGCAACCACTACAAAGGCGTAAGGGTGTTCCTCATCGTCCATAAAGCCCACGAACCACGCGGTATTATGCGCGTCAACATCATCAATCTGCGCCGTACCCGATTTTGCGCAAAGGCTCAGCCCGCTGTATCTGCTCTCGCCGTACTGCTCTTTTACGTTGTTGCGCATAAGTGATTTCATCTGGGAAGCGATCTCACTGTTCATGATCTGCGTTTCGGTGCTTGTGTAGCCGATATCGACCGCATCGCCTGCGGAATTTGCAAATCTGTCCACAATATTAAAGGAAACTGCTTTGCCGTCGTTCGCAATGGCGCACATAAGGCGGAGCATCGCGGCGGGGGTAACGAGCGTATCGCCCTGGCCGATACCCGTCCAGCCGGTATAGGCGTCCGCATCGCCCTGTTCAAGGAAGAATCTGCTTTCCGCAGAGCTTATTACGCTGCTGAGCATAACGGGCTGGGTCAGCCCCAGCTGATCCACCGTCTGCGCAAGCGTTTCCGGGCCGAGCTCTATCGCGATCTTGCCGAAAGTGATGTTGCAGCTTTTTGCAAATGCCGATTCAAAATCGATTGTGCCGTGACGGGCATTGCAGATGATATTATCCTCCTCAATGCCGTCGACGTCATACACACGCGCGCATTCCCATGTTCTGTCATAGATATCATCGCCGATATTCTGTAATGCGCTTATGGCGGTCACCACCTTGAAAGTGGAACCGGGCGTATAAAGACCGGTCAGGAAGCGGTTGATGTAAACGCCCTCGTATTCAGAAGAGCTGTCTATATTGGACGGCACATCGTTCACATCATAAGTGGGGGTGGATACCATACAAATGATATCGCCCGTCTTATAATTCACAACGGCTATGGTACCCTTGTAATCACCGAGCGCGTCAAGCGCCACTTTGTTTATCTCGCTGTCGATCGTGAGCGCAAGATCGTTTCCTCCGAAATTGCGCTTGATATTATAAACGCCGTCAACAACATTATACCCAACAAGCTCGGATTCAAACTGCGTCTGCACGCCTGTAGAGATAAAGCCCCTTGTATCGCCCACAACGTGAAGCGTTGCAAGGCGGGTCTCCCTGTCCTCGCTGTAGACTCTTTCGCCGTCCTCCGATTCGGAGAGCACTACGCCGTTTTTATCCGTAACGGCGCCCGCTGCGATCAGCTGACCGTCACTGTAAACATGACGGTTATAGGTTTTCATGACCCATTCTGAACCCTCGGTAACAAGGCTGACGCTGAGAAACACGATGCCGCAGATAAACAGGGCGCAAAGGATCCAGAGGAATATTCCTCTTTTTGTTATCATTTTCATTTCTTTTTAGCGCCTCCCAAATAGTTATAGGTACGCACGTCTGACGCTTTGATATACGCCAGAATCGCCCAGCAGCTTATCATGGATGAACCGCCCTGGCTTACGAACGGCAGCGTAACGCCCGTGAGCGGCAGCACATCCGTTATGCCGAAGATATTGAGCGCCGTTTGGAAGAGCAGCAGCCCCGCTGCGGCAACGGCGGCTATGGAATAAAATGTGGAGCGCGCGGCTATGGAATTCACAAGCGCCGAAACGGCGATAGCCACGAACGCCAGCACAAGAATAACGCCGAAAACATAGCCCCATTCCTCGCAGATCACGCCGAAGATAAGATCCGTTGTGGAGGCATAAACATTTCTTGTATACCCGTTTCCGATGCCGATGCCGAAAAGCCCGCCGGAGGCAAGCCCCACAAGCGTTCTTGTTTGCTGATAACCGCTCGTATTATAGTAATCCGCCTCCCACACATGGCGGTAAACGGAGAACCTTGCCATAACATAAGATCTGTACCGCAGCACGATCCCGACGCCCAGAACGGCGGAGGCAACGGCAAGAATGATCGTTTTGATATCGCCGGAGGTCATAAAGGCAATAATGATGAACGTTATAAAAAAGATCAGCGCCGTGCCGAAATCACGGATAAGTATAAGAGAGCCTACACATGCAACCGCAAAACCGATAAAGGCAAATATATTCTTGCTCGTCTGTATCTTTTCCAGCGTAGCGGCGCCTACGAATATAAACGCCACCTTTACGAATTCAGAGGGCTGGAGCGTGATCCCGTTCTCCCCGCCTATCGTGATCCAGTTCCTTGCGCCGTTTGTGGTTTCCGCAATGATCAGATTTACCAGCAGCAGCAAAAGCGCCGCGATCGCCACGGGCAGCCTCAGCTTCATACAAAGGTCCACATTGCCGAGCAGAAATACCATAACGATATAAACGATCACGCCGGCAACGATCATAAGGCATTGCTTGAGCGCCGCAGACGGGCTTACCGAACCGATCACGGAGATACCCGTTGCGCAAAGGAAGAACGCGATCATCTCAAGCTCAAAATTACGCCTGTGCATCGCCGTGTAAAACACGATAAGGTATGCCCACTCAACAACGATAAGTATGCCCATTGCGGCAAGCGTCTGATACTGAATGCCGAGTTCCGGCGACCAGGCGGCGGAAAACGCCGTTACCGCCTCAAACAGCGTAAGAAACGCCATAAGGGCAAAATTATTGATCGGCTTTATTTTAGGGATCTTTTTCTTTTTAGCCGCTTTATTTTTTTTCGCCATTCAGCGCACCTCACTTTTCATAGAAAATAAACACTCTGTCTCCGAACGTTACGGTGTCCTCGTCAAAAATAAGCTGAGTCTGGGTAAGGTACCTGCCGTTGAGCTTTGTGCCGTTGTGTGAATCCAGATCGCAAAGCGCCCAGCCGCGGGTGGTTTTATATATCCTTGCATGTTCGGAAGAAACGGTATCGGAAAGTATCCTTATATCACACTGTTCACCCCTGCCGATGAGCACATCGTTTCTTTTAAGGTAAACGGGCTTACGGCTCTTAACGTCAACAAGCACGGCGTATGCCACGGTATGCCCGCCCACATTCTGCCGTATCTGCTTTTTTGTAGAGCCGGAAATGGCGTCCTCACAGCTGAATCGAAGCGGCACCGTGCCTATGGAGATAACGTCGCCGTCCTCAATAACCGCCTTGCCTTCTATTTTTTTGCCGTTTACGAGCACGCCGTTTTTTGAAAAGGTATCGGTAACCACCCAATCCCTTCTTTTTTTTGCTATAACGGCGTGAAAACGCGATACGCTCGGAAGCGGCAGCACGATATCGTTTGCTTTAGACTTGCCGATTGAGGTCTCCCAATGATCGATCTCAATAACGGAATCGTTGTTTTCATCCGTAAGCTGCGCCATTTTGTGAACGCGCGGCCTGTTTCTGAAAAGCGATATAACGCAAGTGAATATCACTATGACCGCCGAAACGGGCAGCGCATAGCGCATTACGGAGGTAAGCATATCCATAAAATCCTGCATAAAAAGCACCTCTCTAAAATTTGCCGGGCTCTGACAGAGCCGCTAAATAAAAATATCTCAGTATTAAGAATATATTTCACAAATTAAAAAGTCAAGTTAATATTGAATTTATTTACATTTCGGGTTATACTCGTAATATAGTTCTACTTTATATAATACATATTAAGAGGTGGCTTTATGAGCATTACAAAAACATTTTTCGGCACGGTTGACGGCGCCGACGTTGAACTTTACACCATTATGAACAAAAACGGCGCCAACGTTTCCATACAGACGCTGGGCGCCGGTATTCAGGCGCTGAACGTGCCTGACCGAAACGGCGAACTCGGCGATGTTGTGCTTGGTTTTGACAAACCAGAATATTATGTTGACCCCGACCTCGGCTACCAGGGGCTTGTAGTGGGCAGAGTCGCCAACAGGATAAAGGACGCGCGGTTCGTTATGGACGGCAAAGAATACCGCACCCCAAACAATCAGGGCACGTGGACGCTGCACGGCGGCGGGCGGTTCAGCTTTTCTGTATGGGAGGTTGAAGAAACGACGGAGGATTCCGTAACGCTTGTTAAATTCTCTCCCGATATGGAAGACGGCTTCCCCGGCAATTTCACAATGAAAGTAAAATATACTTTTACGGACGACAACACCCTGCGTATCGAATACTCTGTTTTAAGCGATAAAAAGACCGTTGCGAACCCGACCAACCATGCCTATTTTAACCTGAATGCAAAGCCGGGCACAACGATAGAAGACCATTACTTAAAGATCAACGCCGATCAATTTACCGAAACGGATTCAGACCAGCTGACCACCGGTGTGCTCGGCGGGCTGAAAGGCACGATGCTGGATTTTTCCGATATGCATAAGATAGGCGACAGGATAGACGAACCTTTTGCCCCCGTCATTGACGGTATCGGTTATGACAATAACTACTGCCTCAGAAACAAACCGGGCGAATTTGCCGAAGCGGCCGTGCTTTACGACGAAGAAAGCGGCAGAAAAATGACGGTATGGACTGACCTGCCGGGCATTCAGCTCTATTGCGGCGGCTGGCTTGCCAAGGACGGCAACCCCGGAAAAGCAAACGGCGCGGTAACCTACAGACGCGGCGTTGCGCTTGAAACGCAGTTTTATCCGGACAGCGTAAATCACCCGGATACATTTCCGTTTACTTACGTTGAGCCGAACAAGGCGTTCAAAACGGTAACGGAGTTCAGATTTACGACGAAATAGCCACTTAATTGGTCAATAATTTCAAAAATGCAACCGATAGTTGCGAAATTTCAAACCAAAATTGGTAGCATGCAACCGAATTTATCTGCTACAATGAAGCCGGAGGTGACGATAATGAATATCGAAACGGCAAAAAGACTTTATGAATACAGAAAAGCAAACGGCTATTCGCAGGAGGAGCTTGCCGCAAAAATCGGCGTTTCAAGGCAGGCTATCTCAAAATGGGAAAGAAGCGAAAGCAGCCCCGATACCGATAATCTTATAGCACTGGCGCAGCTTTACGGTGTTTCTCTTGACACCCTGCTGATGGGAGAGGAAGAGCCTAAAAATACAAATATGAACAGTGCAGAGGCGAGCGGTACAGCAGAAAGCAGCAATCCCGAAAGTGCCGAACCCGGCGCTCAGGCACAGGCGGATACGGCAGAACCCAACGAACCGGAGGCTGAGAACAGCGAAGATGCCGGCAAAGCGGAAACACCCGATCCCGCCGGTTACAATAACGGCTCTGCGGATTCCGCAGGCAACGGCGCGCAGCAAGGCTATAATAATTACAGCACGCAATATTATTACCCTGCAAACAAAGAGAAAAAGAAAATGAGCAAGGGCACAAAAATTGCCATAGGGGCTATCGTTGCCGTTGTACTGATCATCATAGCTGCGGCAGTGGGCCTAAACATCTATGATGAGATCTACGATGACAGGCTTGAAGCACAGCGTGAGACGCAGATGCAGACGGACACCACTACAACCGAGCCGGGTCAGTCTCAGAGCGCCTCGGGCTCGGGGGCGGCAGGTGCGAACAGCATAAGCGCGTCCTCCGTAAGCAAGATCTCCGTTGAATGGGCGGCGGGCAGCGTAAATATTTCCTATTATGACGGCACGGACATTCAGTTTGACGACGGATTGGACGCCGCAGACGATAACGCGCTTTTCAGCAGAACGGAAGGCTCCGAACTGAAGATATACTACAACAGAAACGCACGGAACACCCAAAACAGTAACGAAAAAACACTTCAGATCAATATTCCCGCCGGCACGGCGCTTACAGAGTTTGATATTGAAACCGCCTCTGCAGATATCAACGTAAACGGGATCATTGCAGATCAGATAGAATTACACTCTGTTTCGGGAGATATTCACGCAACAGGCGAATTTGCATCTTTGGACATTGAAACCACTTCCGGAAACGCACAGGTTACGGACACCGCCGCTTTGATCCGGCAGATCGACGCAAATGCAGTAAGCGGAAATATAACCGTAACGATACCGCAGAGCATAGACGGCTTTTATATGGAGTATGAAACCGTTTCCGGCGAAATAAACAATGATTTCGGCGCAGCGATAAACGGTTCTTCACGCCGCGGCACGGCAAATTACGGCAACGGCTCCGCAAATATAGAAGTTGAGACCGTAAGCGGTAATTTCTCTCTCAAATCCGCCCAATAAACTTTATAAAAATGAAAAAGCTCCGCGGGAATTTACCCGAACCGTCAGCGTGTAGAAAAAAGTGTATATTTAGAAAAAAGGGGCAGTCCTACACGCTGAGAAGACTTCGAGAAATCGAGCTGAATTTCGTTTTCTTGCGAGCGGGTGCCGTACAAC
>URED01000031.1 GCA_900546785.1 uncultured Oscillospiraceae bacterium
TAGGCGGCCCTTTTAGGGCCTGTGCAAACCACCAGTTCAACTGGTGGTTTTGATTGATTATTTGCTGTATTTTCTCTTGCGGCTGTAAAGAACGGTGCCGGTCAGGGCAGTACCCGCAGCCAGCATTACCGCAATCCAAAGAGCGATATTGCTGTTGTCGCCGGTCTGTGGTGACTGGGTATTATTGTCGGTTTCCGAGGAGTCAGAATTTTCGTTGCCCGATTCCGTCGGCTTGTAATTGGGATCGGCTGCGCCGCAGACGGTGCACTTGCCATCTTCATAGCTGTGGCCCGTGGCTTCCAGCACCGTATCGGCAAGTGCGATTTCATCTGTCGCGGTTTCATCGCAGAAATACTTGTCGCAGGTGTCGCAATACCAGTACTCGATATTGCCCGCCTCGGTGCAGGTCGGAGCAATCGCCGGTATGTTGGTCAAATTGTGCCCTGTTGCCGGAATATCCGCAATTTCTTTTGTATCTGTGTATGCTTCACCGTTAAATTCGACGGTCGCCGTATATGTGGTTACGCCTGTTTCCGTACAGGTGGCGGGCGTCTTGACCTCCGATGTAACAGTCACTTCCGGGCTTTCCTTATGGGTTTCATCATTTGCACAGGTAAATGTCACCGTACAAGTCTTGCCATCATCAGACCACTTCCATTCCGGTTCGCTCCAATTATGTCCTGTAGCCGGAATCACGGTGCTTTCAGAAGTAATTTCATTCTCTCCTTCAGCGTCACTGAAATACTTGCCGCAATTTTTGCAGTACCAGTATTCTTCGTTACCTTCCGCTGTGCAGGTAGGAGCTTTATAATCCACTTTTTGTAAATTGTGTGTAACTGTCGGGAACTGCAAAGTGAAGGTGAACATTTTTCCGTCATCTGACACACCCTGTCCTGTTTTCACAACCGCAGTAACACCATGTATTTGATATTCATCTTTATAGAAGTTTTCTGCAAATTGATCTAAATCCTGCCAATCGTATATGATAAACTGGCTCGGATCAAAATCCTCTGCAAAATAATAGCTCTCTTTATTTGTACCACTGATATCGGTTCTCATGACAACTGTCAATTCGGGAATATCTCCCGCCTGCCAAGTTTTTCCGTCAATGTCTGAATAACCGCTCCATACGGCGGAAGTAACAGCTGCATAAAATTCATTGGGAACATCGATATAGGTCTTACCGGGTTCTTTATCCACTACATCACCGGAACACTCTGGAGCGAACGCAACATGAAGCGGGCCGCCTGCTACAAGTTTTTCCGTAACAATCAAGCAGGGATCCCCGTAAGTGCTTGTTCTGCACTTTAGGGTGAACTTTCCGTTTTCAGTATCGTTCAGTACGAAATCATCTGCCCATTCAGGACTTTCTTCCGGTACTTCAATCACGAGAGTACCGTTTGCAAGACTGCTTGGAGTAACGGTCACAGGCTGTTCAACCGTACTGGTTTTTGCAATGCTTCCTGTACCGTTCAAAACTAAAGCTGCATTTCCTTTCGCCACAAAATCATTACAGCTAAATTTTCCGTTCAGTGTTGACTCATCCAGTTCCAAAGTGTTGGTTTGTAAATTCTGACTGCTCAAAGAAGAATTTTTCAATGTCACAGAATCCAAATCTGAAACACTTATATTTCCGCCGGAAACATTTTGGAATATCAAGCTGCCGGTTCCCGTTGAATTTGGATATTTGGTAAACAAATCACTGCTGACAGCAAAATCGATGTTATCAAAAGTGACTGTAACGCCATCTCCGATGTATGTTTCTTTCCATGTGGTCAGCGTACTTTTTTCTGCACCCGAGCCTTTAATTGTAATATTTTCTAAGAACGAATAGACATATTCACCATCTGTTGTTGCGTCATAATCTCCGATCAAATAGATTGTGCCGCCTGCTTCAATATTGTCAATCGCTTTATAGAGTGTTTTCAAAGGCTGATCTTCTGTACCAGCATTGTTGTCATTTCCGTTTATCATATCAACATATAAAGTTGTATAGGTAAAAGTTACAACGGTACCAGACCATTGTGAAATTGAAGTTTTTATATTTGAGCTTGAATCCAGCATAACATACGGACTGCCAGATTTAATAGAAGCAGTCACGGTGATTTTTTTGCCACTCATATTTAGAGGTATCTGGCAAGTAGATTCACTGGAGAGCGTAGAAGAATTTCCTTTCCACTGAAACTTAAAAACTTCGTCAAGATTAATTCCGTCGACCAAATTATCGATTGTAGCAGTAATCGCATTACCCGGAATTAAATCTGCTTCCTTCATAGTAAAAGTTGCATTTTTTGATGTGTCTTTGATGATATTGATCTTGTAGTTTGTACTGGAAGCGTTAAACATTTCACTGGGAATCGCTCCATAATCGATACAAACTGTTTTATTACATGTTTCTGTACTGCATATACCGGTTCCCGTTGTTTTAGCATGCCAGTATATAGAACCGCCATTATCGGTTTGCTTTGTCATCAAAATGGTACCATTGTTCTCAACGGTTCCATACACATGTGCCGGCCATGAAACACTGGTTGCTACAACTTTTAATGTAGCACCGTCTGAGATAATAAGGTTACCGGTTTGAAAATCACTTGCACTACTCACAGTCAAAGTGTAACTGGGATCTATAACGATTGTTTTATCCGTATTTAAGTCACCGGTATAAACGGTCATGTTGCCTGCAACATGAATTTCTGTGATTTCCGAATCTTTCAGAGCTGCTGAAAGCTCATTTTTTTTCGTAATCGTTGTTGAGCCGGCAGCAAATACTGTTGTCGGCAACAGCGCAATAATAAGCACAAGAGATAGTAAGATCGCAAATGCTCTGTTACATGATTTAGACTTCATGAATTTTTCCCCTCCGTTTTGTTTTCTTTTGCGAACAGCTTTGATAAGGTATCTAAGCAATATTGCAGATATGTTACACGCCTTTTGAGCATGTCTCTTTTATTCACCATAGACCACCTCCAATTTGACTGAATGGTCAGACAGATAATATGTATAAAAATTGTGTGTCATCAGTCTACCAATACAAAAAGGCGCACTCCACCCGTTCTAAAACGGGCAGAATACGCCTTGAAAAAATATGCAATTTTGCTCTTGACAAGAAAAAAGGGCAGAATTATGCTTGGCTGGCTGGCTGTTAGCATTGTCCTCCTTTTCTGATCCATTGCCAAGCCCTCTCTTCACATAATTATACATCTATATTGTATCAGAAAATCGGCTTATTTTCAATATGTTTTCGAGAAAAAAAGACTGTGCCATGACAATCCATACCTTTCATCTGAAACAGTCCGTCCTGCTGCGTGGACATTTAGAGGTCAAAAAAGCCTGATTTTAAGCCGTTTTCCGAGCCTGAACTTTGAGGGGCAAGGTGTTTGTACCTTGCCCCTCGTTTTTGCGTTAGAAAGCGTTACAGGCTCATTTTTGCAGCTTTATCATAACCTTGTCCACAAGGCCTGTATCTCTTACCTGCTCAGCAGCTTGTTGCGGCAGACAAGCAGTGCGTTGAAAAGATACCGCCGTTCCTCTGCTGTGAGGTAAAGGCGATACTTTCGCTTTTCATACGAAGATCACCTCGGCGTTAACGGTTTCTGTAACCGCCGACCGCAGGGTGTTCATTCTGCGTATCCACTCCATCTGATTACTGGCTTTCAGTGTTTCGGTAATGCCTTCAAGTTCTGCTCTCTGCTTCATAAGACGGTCAAACAGTCTCTGCGCCTGTTCTTCAACATCGGCAAGGTAGGATTGCAGCTTGACGCTTGTTAAAAGGCTGGTATAAAGTGCCTTTTTATGCTCACGGATATACCGCAAATACCGCTGTCCCCATATGCCGATGTGCCGTTCTTCTTTTTGGGCGGGTAATGTGAGATCAGGAAGATAATAATCGCCTTGTAAGGTATAGCTGATACCTGTTTGCTCGTTATAAATATTCTTTTGCATAATCACGCCTCCTTGCAGATCACTTTAAACTTCTTTTTCTTTGCGTTTATGATTTTAAGCAAAATTTCGTCAACTGCTTCTGTGTATCTTCCGTCAGCAATCAAACGGTTTCTTAATTCGTTCAGGCTGTTAATAATCATTCTACGCTCATATTCCTCAAGCACTATGTAATATTTTTCTTTCATCACTGTCACTCCCTCAATAAATCTTCACAAGGGGGTTCGGAAGTGACGAAAGTATCAAGCATAAATTTAGCTCCTAAGCGAAATCCCATAATAAAACTGTCTAAATTAGATTCTCCGTTAACAATGCTCCAAGCGTTTACATAGTCGAGAAATTGCTTTTTGTTTTTATCAGATAGCGCTGTTGTCAAAAAATCTTCATTCGTCATCAGGATTTTCATTTGTTTTTGAACAGCCTTATTTTGTTTTGTGCTTCTCGCTTGCGGCTCGATGTTTCCGTAGTAAAATTCTTCAATAAAGTTTTTCATTATGTAATCCTCCGTTATGATTCAATTATCCCACTAATTCAATCAAACTGGCTGACTACAAAAGCATAAGGGAGACAACTTCCTTACGAAGTGTCTCCCTTGTGAGGTCTCGTTTTTTATTCTATAAATAGAGTTAAAATTCGATTTTTTGTAATGCTTAATAGCTATATCTGAAAATTCAATATAGGTATTTGCGTATAACCGTTTGCAATGCTATATTAAAATTAGGGTGATACTTTAATTATGAAAAGATTTGCGGCAATACTCTGTGTCATTGCATTATCGGTCAGCCTTGCCTCCTGCCGTCAGCAGGTCAGCCGGCAAACAACAACGGCTGCTGATACTGCTGCGCAGCAAACAACGGAGCAAACTACCGTTCCTCCCCAGCCTGAATGGCAGTGGCAGAGCTCCGCGCCGGAAGAGCAAGGCTTAAACGGCGAGGTCTTTGCCTATTCCACTGCAAATACGCATCTGCTGTGCGCTGTTGTTCAGCAGGCAACGGGGCAGACGCTGTATGAATTCGGCAAAGAAAATCTGTTTGACCCTGTAGGTATGGAAAGCGTGACCTGCGATACGGACGCGCAGGGTATATCGGACGGCGGAAACGGTATATATATGAGTATATATGACATGGCAAGATTCGGTCTGCTTTATCTTAACGGCGGCGAATGGCAGGGAGAGCGGATTGTGCCTGCCGAATGGGTAGAACAGTCTACAACACTTCAATTTGAGCGCAACAGCGGCTCTGCCGATTACGGCTTTCAGTGGTGGGTACGTACTTTCGGCGATAATGATTATCCTGCATATTTTGCGCAGGGTCATGCAGGGCAGTATATATTCGTTGTTCCCGAGCTGGAACTTATTATTGCTTTCACCGGCAACTGGCTGGAGGGCGAGCGTTTCAGGTCAAGTGCGTCCGAAAGCGATGTTACCGATTGGGTAAACGGGCTCGGTCTATAATTTGATATGAATAAGCAGAAAGCGCTGGCATGAATGTCAGCGCTTTTTGTATATTGTTCGGTATATTTTATATGTTATAATGAAAAAAGTGATAAATAAAACTTTCATCTTGATTAATTTGTATTGTAATGTATAATAAATTGTGCAATAATGAAATAAGCATAATCTGTTTGATTCTGTCGTTTGAACGGGCGAAATAGTCAATTTTTTTAAGTAATATTGTAATTATTTTGCGGGGATTTTTATGAATATTATCAAATATGATAAGCCGGCAAGGAAATGGACGGAAGCTATGCCGCTCGGAAACGGTTTTACCGGCGCCATGGTGTACGGATCGCTGAAAAAAGAGAAGATTTGTTTTAATGACTGTACTTTGTGGTCAGGATATCCAAAGGATTATAATTCAAGTGAAAGTTTGAAATATCTTGAAGAAGTGCAGCGGCTGATATTTGATGGCAAAAACAGCGAAGCGGACGCGCTTTGCGCAAGTAAGCTTCACGGTGATTACAGCGAAGCATACATGCCGTTGGGAGAGGTTGATCTCAGCTTTAAAGACCTGGATATTTCCGGTTATTCGAGAAGCCTGGATCTTGAAAAAGCCGTTCACACCGTTAGCTCAAACGGCTGCCTTGCGGAAATGTTTTCATCCTATCCGGACAGGGTCACTGTCTACAGAATCGAGAGCAAAACGCCGTTTTCGGTAAGAATTACTGCCAAGAGCAAGCTGAAGAGCCGTGTTGTTTTTCAGGGTAAATCTTTGTTTTTGGCAGGTAACGCGCCGGATTATGCCGCACCGAATTACCTTTTTAGGAAAATCCGCCCCATAAGATATAATGAAAGAAAAGCCATGGCGTTTTGCCTGCAAACGAATATCGAAACGGACGGCATTATAAAACGTTTCTTGGGCTCGGTATCCGTTTTGCGCGCCAAAAGCCTAACTCTCTTTTTCGTTACAGAAACAGGATTTAAGGGCTTTGACAAGATGCCGTGCACAAACAGGGCGGAGGTCGTAAATAAATGCAGAAGCAGATTTAAAAATACGGATCTGAATTTCGAACGCCTTAAAGAGCGGCATATTGCCGATTATATGAACTTGTATAATAGCCAGAGATTGTCTTTTCATGCGGCGTATCACGGAGATACAAAAAGCCTTGTAAAAAGCGTTAAGCAGGGCGGCAGTGTAAAGCCGCTTTCCGAGCTGCTTTATAACTACGCAAAATATCTTATGATTTCGGGCAGCAGAAAGGGTGGTCAGGCACTTAATCTTCAGGGAATTTGGAATAACTCCAGGCGACCGCCATGGAGCAGCAATTATACGGTCAATATCAATACGCAGATGAATTATTGGTGCGCCTCGCGCTGCGGCCTTTCCGATTGTATAGAGCCGCTGATACAGATGGTATATGAATCCGTTCAAAACGGCGAAAAAACAGCAGAGATAAATTATGGCTGCAAAGGTTTCGCCTGTAATCATAATGTAGACCTTTGGCGCAAAACGTCTCCCGTTAAAGGTTCGCCCAGTTATATGTTTGCGCCCCTTTGCGGCGTTTGGCTTGCAAACGAGATATATTTTCATTATAAAAACGGTTTTCTTCAAGAATATGCAGATAAAGTTGCCTATATCGTTACTGAGGCGGCGCGCTTTGCAAACGATTATCTTGTAATGTATAACGGGCGCTATGTTATCTGCCCGTCTGCATCGCCTGAAAACTCATTTTATAACGGTTCTAAAGCATGCAATTTGGATTATGCAAGTTCCTTTGATATGGGTCTGGTAAGGCAGGTCTTTAAAAATGCCTCTGAGATAAGCAAGGATTCTCAGCTTCTTGCCGAAATCAAGGTTAAAGAGCCTTTACTATATGCGTTCGGTTCAGGTGTGAACGGGATTTATGAATGGCATAAGGAATACAATGTTCCGGAAAAGGGGCACAGGCATTTTTCACCGCTCTATGCGTTTTACCCCGGCGATCTGATCGGTTATTACGCAGACAAAACAAATGCCGATGCCGTTAAAAGGCTTTTTGAATACAGACTTGCACATTCCGGTCAGCATATCGGCTGGTCGGCAGCATGGGCGCTCTGCATTTCTTCACGTCTTAGGGATCCGAATACGTTTTTATCCGTTTTACGCGGCATGCTTTCAAACTGCGTTTTCAATAACCTTTTCTGCGTTCACCCACCCGAACTTTTTCAGATTGACGGCAACCTTGGATTTGCTGCGGGCGTCAATGAAATGCTGCTTACGGAAGAAAACGGAATCGCGGAGCTTCTTCCCGCTCTTGCGGATGAATTTAAAGAGAGCGGGGAAGTGAACGATATGGTCGTTCAAAAAGCGAAAATCAGTTTTAAATGGGAAAACGGTTCGGTAACGTATCTTGATTCCGATTCACCGGTGAAGATTTATAATATCCATATTGCGTCTGATGCAAAGATAGGTGAGCACATAAACCTTATAGATGTAATCTGATGTAATGAAATAAGCAGTTTATGAATTATTTCGTTCATGGATTAAAGGTTACTATCTGCTTCGGGGATCCCGGAAAGCCCAATAGGCTTTGTGGGGAAAGGAGGAGCGATGGAGTGAGTGAGAGAAGGCTTTTACTACATAAGCAATAAAAAAAGCCGTCGCGAACGATATGTAATCCGCGACGACGTGGCGGAGAGGATGGGATTCGGCGTCTGCTGCGGCTGCGCCTTGCATACTGTTGGTTCGGCGACCGAAATGCTGCGCATTTCAGTACTCGCCTTGCCGCTTTTTGCTAAAAACAGCCCGCCGGGCTGTTTTTTTTACGCAAAAACCCTCTCGGGTTCGAATCCCAATTATAAAAAAAGCAAGGTACGAATGCACCTTGCTTTTTTTATGGCGGAGAGGATGGGATTCGAACCCATGTGGCTTTTGGCCAAACGGTTTTCAAGACCGCCTCGTTATGACCGCTTCGATACCTCTCCGTATTGACTGATTTATAATATCACAAGCCGCCTCGGCTTGTCAAGTATAATTTATATAATGCACGTAAGTTTCTTTTGGCACCGGAAAAAGTTATCAGGCTCTTAATAAAACAGTAGAAAGGGCTGTCTCACGGCGTATGAGGCAGCCCTTTTGTTTATTCTGCGGCGGAGGTATCAGCCTCTGTGCTTTGATCCTCCTGTGAAGCGGAATTGCGGTACTGATCGATTATATCCTGCAACGATTTTTGATTAAAGCTGTCAACTCTGTCAAATTTATTCGGCTCACTTCCCGTCATCTCATCTCCGTTAGAATCTGTCAGAGTAAGAGAAAGCGTATCGCCGATGATTGAATACTTATAGACAACATTTTGGTTGGAGTTCGGGTTTTTCAGGATAAGATTGTCACCCTGTACTTCATATTCACCGTCAAAGGTATATGTGGAAAGATAAGAGGTGTATGTTCCGTCCTCAAAAAATTCATATGCCGAAAGCCCGGGTGCGGTTTGGCTCTGCCATTTGTTAACAAGCTTACCCTTGTTTGCTTCGCCGGCAATATAAGTTACCGGATTTGTGCTTGTAACGGCGCAGATAATCGTTGTGCCCGCGGCAATTACTACCAAAACGGCAATGATTACCATCAGTATGACCTGTTTGGTCGTAAAAACTCTTTTTGTCTTGGCTTGCGTTACTGCTTCTGTTCCGCCGTTATCGTTGCTCTTTTCAGCTTCTGCTGTCCCATTTGCTTCAGCGGAAGTTTTTTCCGAATCCAAAGCATCAATATCCTGCATTAAATTTTTTTCGTCAAATTCTTTGCTCATAAATAATCATCCCTCTAAATTAAGTCTATTAAGCGGCAAAGCCGTATATGAACGAAATAAACGATTTTGCTGTTCGGCAAGCCGGTCCATAAAACAATAAATGTTCTTGGTTATACGTAAAATTATTTCAGTCCCTTTTTCCTTAAAAGCGCGTCGATCTTACCCGAAGAATCAAGCAGCGTGGAAACGGAAAGATCATGGTTAAGCGTATCCAGAAAATAAGCCACATATTTTGAAAGCTCAACGGACTGATACCATTTCCTGCTCAGAAGCTCCGGCGTCTGATATACTCCGTTTGTGGTAAATACTTTTTCAAAAACGCCGTCGTTGTAAGCCTCGTCAAATACTTCAAGGCCGTTTGCGAAAAGACCGAATGTGGTACATACAAAAATTCTTGCCGCACCAAGCAATTTCAGCTTTCTTGCAACCTCAAGCATAGATTCGCCCGAGGAGATCATATCGTCTACGATGATTATGTCCTTGCCTTCAACGGAATCACCGAGGTATTGATGTTCCACGATCGGGTTTCTGCCGTTAACAACTTTTGTGTAATCCCTTCTTTTATAGAACATTCCGAGATTTACGCCAAGCTGCGTTGCAAAATATATACATCTGTTCATGGCGCCCTCATCAGGCGAAATGATCATAAGATGATCTTTGTTCACTCTAAGGTCTTCAACCGTATTAACGATGGCCTTTATCATCTGATAGGTGGGCATAACGTTTTCAAAGGATTTGTGCGGTATGGCGTTCTGTACTCTTTGATCGTGCGCGTCAAAGGTGATGATGTTTTCTACGCCGAGCTCGACCAGCTCCTGGAGCGCCATGGCGCAGTCAAGTGACTCTCTGCTGGAACGCTTGTGCTGGCGCCCTTCATAAAGCATCGGCATGATTACGGATATCCTTTTTGCCTTTGAAGAGGCGGCAGATATCACTCTTTTCAGATCGGCATAATGGTCGTCCGGCGATTTCGGAACCGTCATGCCGTACATCTTATATGTAACGCTGTAATTAAAGCAGTCTGTAACGATATAAAGATCATATCCTCTTACAGTTTCATTGATTACAGCCTTTCCTTCGCCGCTTCCGAAGCGGGGGTTGGAAATATCGATCATATAGGTATCGCGCTGATAGCCGTAAAAAGCTATAGAGCCTTGGTGCTCAAGCGCCTGCGTTTTGCGCCACTGCACAAGGTATTTATCCACCTTGTCGGCAAAAGCCTCGCAGCCGGGCATAGCAATGATCCCAAGCGGTCCGTAGGGTATAGTTTCAACGTTCTGAGCAGTTAATCTTGCCATGTTACTTCTCCTTACTTTTCCGTTAAAGCCCGCGGGCGCTCAAAATCTGCCCGCCTTGCTTTACGGTGGTATTTTACAACATTCTCAAATGCTTGTAAACACAGATTTTTAACTTTTTACAAAATTGTCATTTATTACTTTTTTATTCTTGCTTTTTCGTATTTTATTTATATAAAATGCCGCAGTGCAGAGAAGTGTAACGCCGCTGACAGCTGCGCCTGCAATCATCATTTTCGGCGTATAAACATATTCAACCGTGTGTTCTCCGGGCTTTATCATAGCACCCAGCTGGCAGCCGCCTATCTCAAAGGTCGGCACCTTTTCGCCGTCAATATACACGCTCCAGCCCTCGTCATAGGGTATCGAGGAATAAAGCACACTGTTTTCAGCCGTGTAAACCGTGCCCGTTATCTTTGTGTCGGTATGCTCTTCCACCTGCATAGCGCCCGCAAGCAGTTTTGCATATCCGGCGTCAAGCACGTCCTTGTTCACGCTGTAAGCGTAAAATCCAACGTTTTCATCACCTGCGGAAAGCGCCGAGCAGTCCAGCGATACCGTTACCGTGTCTCCCTCCTCAAAATATCCAAGATCAATGATGTAGGGCGTTTCAATATTATATGATTCGGATTTTTCCTCATTTATTACGCTGATGTTCGTAATGTCTGACGCCGTTACATAAATATACAGATTGCCGCTGACCGTTGCGCTTATGGTCACAGCCGTTTCGGCATACGAAGCATTTTCCAGCCGTTCGATCCAGTGCAGCCCCGCGTCTTCAAACGGATCGCCTGTCATTCCCGTAAAATTTGTACCAACATAATTTACCGGCACGAATACCCCGGAATATCCGGTTGCAAGTGAAAACAGGCTTTCCTGAACCGCAAAGGGATCTCCCTCTGTCGTGTACCATCCCTCTATGTTTTGATTTACACAGAAGACTTTGGGTAAAAAGTAATCATTTTCGTAAACGGTAGCTGCACTGTCGGCAGTTTCGTAATACCTTGTATAATACTCGGTAGAGGGGCGCGTGCTTTCCTCTCTGTAGACCAGATATTTTATGTTATACATCATGTTATAAACAGGCGTTTGCGTGTTGTAGGTATAGCTGTTTATCCTGTTTCCGTACATACCGAGGCTGTATTGCAGTCCCGAATATTCCTCATACGCCATCGAGGAGAAAATACTCATGCCGTTGTATCCGTAGAGGCAGGGATCCATCCTTGTGTTCAAAGAGCAAAGTTCCGTTCTGTAATCTCCGTCGTCGTTCTCTTCAATGTATTGCACAGCGTCGGTGTAGGTTTCATAGTTTGTCGTGTAGGCGCCCTGCGTCTGATTGAACGAAAATGCGTTCGGGTCGCAGATAACGACCTCGCAAAACGCAAGCGCGGTCACAAGTACGCCGGAAACGAGCCGCGCAACGCTTTTTTTGCGAACCGCTGCAAGAAATCCGCAGTATAACAGCAAAAGCGCAAGCGTAGCGTACACGGCAAAATCGCTGCGCATTTTTTCTGTTTGCAGTTCGCTTGTGGCGGCAATGAAAGCTACCCAGATGATCCCGACAATAAAGATATCCTTTGTTCTGATTGCATGCAGCTTCATAAGCCCCTTAAAGGCTATAGTAAGTAGTATGAAGGAATACATGAATGAATATCTGTACGGCAGGTCGTTGGGGAAATGAAATGCATGCCAGAAGAAGTTAATAAAATTAACATTAAATGAAATGAAAAATAAAGCTATGAGTCCGGTATACACTGCTTTTTCTTTAAAGCTGATCTTCGGATTCACCATATACAGCGGAACAAGGAGCATCGTTAATACCGAGGTATAAACATTCGGTAAAACGTCACTGCCGCTTGAGCGTATGGTGGTTTCAAGACCGGCAAAATGCGTCTGAATAAAATCAAGTAGTGAAAAATACGTTTCAAAAGTATCAGGAGCGCTGTCTGACGTGGCGCTGCTGCCGGAAAGTATACCGTAAACAGGGAGCAGGAAAAACGCGCACGAAAGCCCTGCAAGGAGCGAGCATAATGCAAATTTGAAACCGCTGCGTATAAACGTCAGATGCAGCAGGTCTTTAAATTTATTTCTTTTTTCATCAGGTGTATAGCCGGAAATATATTTTGTTTTCCCGTTTGAGATAAGAAAATATGCAATGAAGTATATTACGGAGAATATACAGCACATATATCCGATATAGTATGTGGAATAGAAGATATAAATCAGAGTTAAAAGATACAGACCGCCTTTGTTATTGTTGACGATCCGTTCAATGCCTAGCGCAAGAAGCGGAAGCGCCATCATGCCGTCAAGCCACATTACATTCCAGAAATAGGCAAGAAAATAGGCGGAAAACGCATAGAAAACGCCGAAAGCAGCCGAAGCGGGCGAATGCCTGTTCAGGCTTTTTTTAATATAGAAAGCAAAGCTGCCGGCACTGAGTACGCATTTTACGGTAACGATCGTTGTTATTGCAAGCGGCATTTGCTCTCTGTCAAACAAAAAGATGATGGCAGAAAACGGGCTGGATAAATAGTTAAAATAGTTGCCCAAAAAGCTTGAACCGCCGCCGGAGGTCCAACTGTATAAAAAGCTCTCAGCTCCGGTCACTCTGTCAAAAAGCTCAACAAAAAGCGGCCCGTATTGATGATACAGATCCATTCTTAAAACGGTTGTGTCTCCGAACGGAAAGCAATGGAATATTACAAGAATAAAAAGCATCAGCACAAGCGCAATGCCCATAGAAAGAAAAACAAATCTGTTTTCAAAAAAACGCTTATAGACCCTGCCGTTTTTAAAATCCGCCGCAGGTTTTGCGCAGTCGAATATGAGTATACGTGAAACCGGATAATTCAGGATGAAAATGAAAATAAAGGCAGCGAACCACGCCGTGTAGTCATGCAGCCCCAGCACGCCGGCAACGGTAGATACGGCTGCGTATATGCCGAGATGCGCGGCGCAGTTTATCAGAGAATAGATAATCTGGCGCGGCGTGGTATTCAGCGCGTTATCCCGAAATACAAAAAGCTTTTGCAGAAAAAATAAAGCTGTTTCTGCTAAAACAAATCCGATACCGCATGATATCTCCGTATTTATTCCGAAAAAAGTTTTAAACAGCTGCTTTACCGCAAGCAGAATAAAAAAGGAAAAAACAAAAGAAATGGCATAATTTACGGTCTCACCGTTCATAAATGCGTTTGTATAACGTTTCTTTGTGCTCACTGTGATATCCATAGGTTTCCTCCTGATTAAGCAAACAAGAAAATCCGCCCGCGAAAACAATAATGGAAATTCTTACTAACTTATATATTAATATAGCATAATGTTTGCGTTTGTTCAATAAAAAGTAAGCGTAATATTTGTAGACAGCCTGTCATATATCTTAACTGAGGTGAGATCATGCCGCTAAATACATTGATTCCATGCCTTTCGGACGGCATAAACGCCGCTCTTGCTCAGCTGAGCGCAACGGCGCTAAACTGCATAACTGAAATAAGATTAAGAAAAAATCTGCCGCTTGTTCTGTGCGCGGGCAAAAGTACTTACTTTATTACCGCAAAAGGCAAGCTTTTGAATTATTGCAGCGAATTTGCGTATGTGGTGGATGAAGAGGAATTTGACGTTGTATTTCGACGGCTTTGCAATTATTCCGTCCACTGTGAAATAGACAACCTGGTAAACGGCTACATAACGGTTAAGGGCGGCAACAGAGTGGGTGTTTGCTCTACCGCCGTAAAAACAGACGGCAGCATTACAGCCGTTAAGGAAATAACTTCACTGAACATAAGGATCGCCAAGGAGATCAAAGATTGTGCAAAACCCATATTAAATCTGATTTACGTCAATGAGTTTCCAAGTATAATCGTTGCTTCTCCGCCGTCGGGCGGCAAAACAACTTTTTTAAGGGATCTTGCAAGACAGCTCTCAAGCGGTTTCAATAACAGGTATGTTAAGACCGCTTTAATCGATGAGCGAAATGAGCTTGCCTGTAAAGACGATGGCACAATTACCGCAGATGTGGGTGTTAACACCGATGTTCTGACAGGATTTTCAAAATCCTTGGGTATCGAAATCGCGGTCAGAACACTTGCACCGCAGCTGATCATCTGCGATGAAGTTTCCTCCTTAAAAGAGATCGAAGCTATGAAAAACGGCTTTTTGTGCGGCTGCGCATTTGCCGTATCTGTTCACGCCGCTTCAAAAGAACAGCTTATGAATAAGCATATTGTAAGAAATCTTATAGCAACACGGGAATTCAGCTATGTTGTTTTGCTTAAAGATTATACGAATGAGTTTGAAATCATGGAAGTCAGTTGATTGCCTTGAAGCTGTTGGGATTATTGTTAATTAATATCGTTTTTACCGCCGCCGGAGCGTATTATGCGCACAAAACAAAAGAACGCTGCGAAACGGCGCGCCAGCTTATTCAGATGGCGGATATGATGGCGGTCGAACTATCGTTTTCGGCGGATAATTCCTTAAAGATCATCAAGACTTTAAAGAAAGAAAAGTCACTTTCACGCCTTGCGTTTCTTAACGATATAGATTTGGAAAATATCGATATTAAAACCGGTCTCAGCCCGGCAGACGATGAAAAGGTGAATTCGCTTTTTAAAAGTCTTGGCAGCACGGATGTTAAATCTATGCTTAAAATAATCGATTCGTTTAAAGAAAGCATTTCGGCAAGCCTTTCCGGTTACTGCGATTACAGCCGCACTCACAGCCGCCTGTTTTTGGCTTTCGGAATTCTTGGCGGACTTGCCGTTTCGATAATGCTGGTATAGGAGTTTTTCAATGGATGTCAATTTTATATTTAAGATAGCCGCGATCGGCATCATAATCTCTGTGTTAAATACCGTGCTCGTCAGAAGCGGTAGGGAGGATCAGGCCATGCTCACGACTCTTGCGGGAATCGTGGTAGTGCTTATGATGCTGATCCCGCAGATCAGCAACCTGTTTTCCACTGTTAAATCTTTGTTCGACTTATGATACGCATTGCTGGTATTTCGCTTGCCGCACTGATCTTGGGCATGTTTCTGCGCCGGCATAATAAAACCGTGTCCCTGTTACTGATCATGTTTGCCTGTGCGGCAGTGTTTTTTGAAAGCATATCGTCACTTTCCGAAATCGTGGATTCACTGAATGAGCTTGCGTCGGGAATGGGAGAGATCTCGTCATATCTGAAGATCATGTTTAAAGTGCTGGGGATTGCGCTGATCACGCAGATCATCTCGGATATCTGCAGGGACAGCGGTGAATCCGCGCTTGCCGGTCAAACCGAAGTGGCTGCAAAAATTTTAATTGTAACGCTTATTCTGCCGCTGCTTCAGGCGGTTGTTGAGGTAATTACGGGACTTGCATCATGAAAAAGAATTCAAAAAAAACGGTATTACTGTTAGTTATATTTGTGCTGTTGCTGATCGGTATTTTTCCGTGCACTGCATACGGAGAGGACGAGCTGAACAGTGAGGAATATAACAGCGTTTTGGAACAATATGACCTATCTTCTTTTGATGAGCTTGACAGCGAAAGCAGAGAACTGCTTGAGGAGTTGGGCCTGCTTGACTTTGATTACAACACGATCGTTAATTTTTCCATATCCGATTTTCTATCCGCCGTAAAAGATGTGTTTACCGGCAGTGCGCAGACCCCGTTGGAAGCGACTGCTCTTATACTGATTGTAATATTGCTTTCATCTCTTTTTCAAAGCTTTAAAGAAACGGTGAACGATGCCGGCATGGCGTCCGTGCTTTCTACTGTCAGTGCTGTGGTAGTTGCGCTGATTCTTGTTGCAAAGCTTAAAGGCACGCTTTCAGCGGCATGCGCAGCGATCTCGGTATCGGCAGACTTTGTTTATGCGTTTATTCCCGCATTTTGTATCATTGTTGCTTCCTCCGGCAGTACGGTAACGGCGTTTTCAACAAACACTCTGCTCATATCTTTGGCACAGATTCTGAATTTTATATCAAAAAATATTTTTATTCCGCTTTCAAATTGTTTTCTTGCTCTGGGAATCTGCGCCGGAATCAGAAATGAACTCAATCTCGGTGCTTTCATAGAAAACTGCAAAAAGTATCTGATAACCGCCGTTTCTGTTTGCGCAACGGCCTTTGTGTCCGTTTTATCTCTGAAAACGGCAGTTGCTTCCAGAGCGGATGCGATCGGTCTGCGTTCGGTAAGGTTTGCTATAAATTCAGTCGTTCCGGTGATCGGCGGCGCAATAAGCGAAGGCCTGTTATCCATACAGGCATATTCCTCGCTGATACGAAGCAGCGTAGGCGTTGCAGGGATCGCCGCGGTGTGCATCGTTTTTCTGCCGTCCATTTTAGAGGTTGCTTTCTGGCGTCTTTTCCTAAACATTTGCTCCACCATATCACGCATGTTTTCTGATTCCTCCGTTTCTTCTGTTCTAAAAGCTTTTACGGACGCGCTGCTGATTATGAATGTAATATTGATCCTGTCTATGGTCACCACGATCATTTCAATAGGAATTCTGATTGCCGCAAGGGGAAGTGCATAATGGATTTTATTAAAAGCTGGACGGTCAGCGTCTGTCTTACTTTGATTATATCCGCAGTATTTTCTCTTGTTTCCCCGCGTGGTACTATGGGAAGGTTCTATAAGGTGATCATATCTGTATTTATATTTGTGTCTTTGCTTTACCCGTTTGCGGATTTTGATTTTAATGAATTAAAAGCGGATTTTGATTTTGAGAGTGAGCTTGAGGATACGGGAAGTGATCTTGCCGAGATGCAGGTGGAAAATATCATAAAAGGCGTTTTATTTGAAAACGGTATTAACGGCGCGCAGGTAAGCTGCACGGTTATTCAGATAGCGGACGAAATAAGCGTTGAGGATGTTTCCGTCATAGTTCCCGCCGACTACTCAGCAAGTGAAGTAGAAAAAATCATTTTTGATGAAACAGGCGTTGCCGCGCAGGTGAATGTAAACTGATATTAAAACGGAAAGGCAGACAAAGATGATAAAAAAGATAAAGGATAAGCTGCTTGCGCTTTTGAAGAACAAGGATAAAAGAAATCGTCTGTTCATTGCGGGCGCAGCGCTCGGCGTAGTGCTGATCCTGATCTCCGATCTTGATTTTTCTTCTGCTCCTGCTGAAAAGAGCGTTGAAACCGGGGATTACGCACAGTATGTCAGTACGCTGAACGAAGAACTGACGGATATTATTTCAAGCATAGAGGGGGTCGGCGAATGCAGCGTTATGATTACTCTGAAATCATCAAAGGAAAGCGTTTACGCGGAAAACAGTGACAGTTCAAATACAGAGAGTTCTAATTCTCAGAATAATGAATATGTTATTTATAACAGTGAAAACGGAGATTCGCCGCTTTTGCTGAAAGAAGAAATGCCGCAGGTTGCGGGCGTTGCCGTTGTTTGTGCCGGCGGAGACAGTGAAGCCGTGCGTGAAAAGGTCACAAACTGCGTATGCGCGCTTTTCAGCATTTCGTCCGGCAGAGTGTCCGTAGCAAAATTAGAGACAAAGGGTGGTAACTGATGGAAGAAATCAATGAAAAAAATAACAATATTGAGATCGAAGGCTTAACCGGAGAGGAAAAGGTCAAAAAGCGCAAGTCAAGGAAGAGAAAGATCCTTGTATCTGTTTTTGTTCTTTTGCTTGCGCTCGGTATCGGCGGCAACTGGTATTGGGAAAACAGTGATATCTCATCAAAGATCAGCGCTGTATCCTCCTCTGCGAAAACCCTGGGGGAAGCCACTTTCGTAGATGCGGACGCAGAAGTTACAACTTCAAGTGAAAGCGAATATTTTTCCTCAGCCCGTCTTGAAAGGCAGACGGCAAGAGATTCCGCACTTGAAAAGCTTCAGGCTGTTATAGACGCGCCGGAGGAGAGCGAGGACGCGCATAAATTGGCGGCTGAACAGATTGCCGCGATCTCTTCATACATTGAGATCGAAAATAAGATCGAAACGCTTGTTCAGGCTAAGGGCGTTGCAAACTGCCTTGCCGTTGTAAGCGAAGACGGCACCAGAGTGGATGTTATTATTGACAGTGCAGAGCTTTCTGATGATCTTGCACTTCAAATTAAAGATATAGCGACAACGCAGCTGAACTGCGGTTTTGAAAACGTAACCATAATCCAATCCGCTTCCCAGTAAATATTCTCAGTATTTTAAATTATACTTGTATAAATCGGCAAGTTGTGTTAAAATACTAAAAGCAAGGAGGCGTCAAATTATGGAAATTTCAAATTATTCACCGGAGGGCGGCGTTATTATATCCGAAGAGGCTATTTCCTCTATTGCAACGAATGCGGCAAAGGATGTTAACGGCGTGGTCGGTTTTTCAAATAAGCCGGACGATGTTGTTTCAACCATAAAAAAAGGCAGCTTAAAGGTGATGAGCCCCGTAAGGGTCTTTCAGGACGGCGATAATCTGGATATCAGTATCTACATCTGCATTGCCAGCGGTAAAAAGATCCAGCCGGTTGCCGAAGAAGTTCAAAGAGTTGTTAAGGAAGCTGTGCAGAACATGACCGGCAGGCTTGTTTCCAAAGTAAACGTTATAATCGCTTCCGTTGAGCTGCAACAGCCGGAAAAGCCCACTGAACCTTGTGAAACCGAAGAGTAATTAAAAATCCGGCTGAAAAATATATTTTTCAGCCGTTTTTTTACAACCTGAAGAAAGGCTGTATTATGAAAAGAAGTGAAATGAGAGAGCAGGCGTTTATGCTCCTGTTTGAAAAAGAATTTTTTAAAGAGCTTTCGTGTGAAGAAATCGAAGAGATTTTTGATGAAAATGTAGAGCCGCTTTCAGAGTATGCAAAAAACGCATTCAGAAATACCGTGTCGAATTCTGAAGCTATTGACGGATATATCGTTAAATATCTGAAAGGCTGGAAGCTGTCAAGGCTTCCCAAAGTAAATCTTGCTGTATTGCGGCTTGCTTTTTACGAGATCATCTTTGAGGATTCTGTTCCGAGCGCCGTAGCGGTTAACGAAGCTGTTGAACTTGCAAAAAAATATTCCGGCGAGGATGATTATTCATTTGTCAACGGTGTACTCAGAAGCTATCTTAGGGATGCGCAGAAATGACGGCGGGATTCGATACAAGCAATTACACAACATCCGCCGCTGTTTATGACGGCAGCAACATTAAAAATTACAAAAAACTTTTAACGGTCAAAGAACATGAACGGGGCTTACGGCAAAGCGAAGCGGTCTTTCAGCATACCGTAAATATGCCCGGTCTTATCGAAAAGATGGCTTGTGAATTTGACCTTGGCAGGATCAAAGCAATCGGAGTCAGCGCAAGACCGCGAAATATGGAAGGCAGCTATATGCCGTGCTTTCTTGTTGGTGTAAATACGGCAAAGGCCGCCGCATCGTTTTGCGGATGTAAATGTTATGAAACTTCTCATCAGGCGGGTCATATTTTGGCAGCGTTGTATTCGGCGAACAGGCTTGATCTTATCCATGAAAAGTTTATAGCTTTTCATGTATCGGGCGGAACAACGGAGGCCGTTTTGGTTTCCCCGGATAAAGAGAACATCCTTGATGCGCAAATCGTTGCGCAAAGCTCCGATCTGAAAGCCGGTCAGGCTATAGACCGTACGGGCGTCCTGCTGGAAATGCGTTTCCCGTGCGGCGCAGAGCTTGAAAAGAAAGCCGAAAAGAGTAGTAAGGAATTTAAGATAAAGCCCTCCATAAACGGCTGCTATTGTTCTTTTTCCGGCATAGAGAATAAAGTAAAGAAAATGATATCTGCCGGAGAGCCGCCATGCGATGTTGCGAAATTTGCGCTTGACAGTGTATGCGTATCGCTTGACGCAATGCTTCTGGCAGTCATCCGTGAACACGGCAACTTGCCCGTTTTGTTTGCGGGCGGCGTGTCTTCAAATAAAAAGATAAGAAACACATTAAGCGAAAAATACGGCGCCGTTTTTGCCGAGCCTGCGTTTAGCTCGGATAACGCTGCCGGCGTTGCCGTTTTCGCTGCATTAAAGGAATCATGAATACACTTAAAGTATCACAGGTAAATACGTATATAAAAGCGCTGCTGGACGGAAGCGAGCCGCTTCAAAATATTTATGTTGAGGGTGAAATTTCAAATTTTAAGCATTATCAGCCAAGCGGGCATATGTATTTTACGCTTAAAGATGAAAAATCACAGCTGAAATGCGTTATGTTTTCTTCAAACGCTTACAGGATCCGCTTCAGACCTGAAAACGGTATGTGCGTTATATGCCGGGGCAGGATCTCGGCATATGAAAAAAGCGGCGAATATCAGCTCTATGCCGAGGATATGCAGCCTGTAGGCGCCGGTGCGCTCAACCTTGCCTTTGAACAGTTAAAGAAAAAGCTCTTTGATGAGGGCGTTTGTGACAAAAGCAGGAAAAAGCCGCTTCCGGAATACCCGCAAAAGATAGGCGTGGTCACGTCCGGCGTTGGTGCAGCCGTGCAGGATATCAAAAATATCACTTCGCGCCGTTATCCTCTTGCAGAGCTCGTGATTGTTCCAACGGCCGTTCAGGGTGAAAAAGCTGCGCCGGAGATCGTTGAATCCATAAAGCTTTTGGATTCCAGAGGCGATATTGATGTAATGATTGTAGGCCGCGGCGGTGGATCTATAGAGGATTTGTGGGCGTTTAATACAGAAGAGGTAGCACGCGCGGTCATTGCCTGCAATACGCCTGTTGTGTCCGCAGTAGGTCATGAAAGCGATTTTACGATCTGCGATTTTGTGGCGGATCTTCGTGCACCGACTCCCAGCGCGGCTGCGGAGCTTATATGCCCTGATATCAACGTTCTGTTTAATCATGTAAGGTCTTTGCTATACACCGCGCAGCTGTATATTCAGGCGTTGATTGATGACCGGTCACAGCACCTCATTGAGCTTACTGCATTTTCTCCGCTTGCAAACGGTGAGGAGCTGCTTAATGCTTATAAGGACAGGCTGTCGGATCTGAAAAACAGATTAGGCAGTTCCTTTACAAACAGAGCAGAGATCGAGTTTCACAGGTTTTCCGCTCTGCTCGGCAAACTTAACGCATTAAGTCCGCTTGCCGTTATGGAAAGGGGCTTTGCCGTTGCAAAGCAGGGCGAAAGCGTTGTAACAAGAGCCGCGCAGGCGGATACGGAAAAGGAATTGACCGTTGCCTTTGAAGACGGCGAATTAAACTGTAAGATCAGCGGGGTAAGATTATATGAGCAATAAAGAAATGACATATGAGCAGGCGGTAAAAAGACTTGAAGAGATCGTTTCCCGCCTTGAAAATAAAGATACACCCTTGGAGGAAAGCATAAAGCTTTTTGAAGAGGGGACAAAGCTTGCCGCATTCTGCGGTGATAAGCTAAGCTCCGCCAAGCAGAAGATCACGGAGCTTTCAAAGGATAATGACTGAATACCGCTTCTGCGGGGAAAGGTTATGCAATTATGACACAGCTGGAATTTGAAAATATTCTTAATAATGATATTTCTATTATTGAAAACAGACTCATTCAGCTTTTGCCGCGCTGCGCAAACGGGCAGGATGAGGTCGTAGAGGCTATGAGGTACAGCATTTCCAACGGCGGCAAGCGGTTAAGGCCGGTGCTGTGTCTGGAATTTGCAAAGGCATGCGGCGCAGACAGGTATGACGCGCTTGATTTTGCTTGTGCCGTAGAATTTGTGCATACCTACAGCCTGATACATGATGATCTGCCCTGCATGGATAATGACGATATGCGCAGAGGCAAGCCGAGCTGTCACAAGCAGTTCGGTGAAGCTGTTGCGCTGCTTGCGGGTGACGCGCTTTTAACGCAGGCTTTTCAGATCCTCTCAGGCTCATCGCTCGACGATTCCAAGATCGCCTCCGCCTGTGCGCTGCTTGCGCAAAATTCTGGCGTCAGCGGCATGGTCGGCGGTCAGGTGATCGATCTGAAATATGAAAGCCAAACGCCCGATATGAAACAAATATTAGCTGTGCACCGCCTAAAGACAGGCGCGCTTATCGCGGCGGCATGTCTTCTCGGTTGCATTGCCGCTGGCGCAGATGAAAATAAGATAGCGGCGGCATCTGCTTATGCCTATAACCTGGGTGTGGCTTTTCAGATCAAAGATGATATTTTGGATGTTACAGCAAGCACGGATGAGCTTGGAAAGCCGGCAGGTTCCGACGCGCAAAACAATAAAACTACCTACGTTACGCTGCGCGGCGTTGAAAACGCGCAAAATGATGTGGAAAAATTAACGGAATCAGCCGTTGCCAGGCTTGATGAGTTTGAAAACACCGAATTTCTTAAAACGCTTTCCTATTATCTTGTAAACAGAAACAACTGATTAACCAAAGTTGAATTTTTGCATGTTTGATGTTATTATTTCTGTGAAAAGAGTTGATTAAGTGTCTGTATTAGATAAAGTAAATTCTCCGAGAGATCTAAAACAGCTTACAGATGATGAATTGAACCAGCTTTGTGCCGAAATACGCAGGATGATGATAGATACCGTTTCCAAAACCGGCGGGCACCTTGCTTCTAATCTCGGCGTAGTGGAGCTTACGGTCGCTCTTCATAAGGTATTCAACAGCCCTGTTGATCAGATCGTCTTCGACGTCGGTCACCAATGCTATACACATAAGATATTAACAGGCCGCAAGGATCGGTTCGGCACTTTGAGAACGGAGAACGGTATCAGCGGCTTTACACGCCCGAATGAGAGCGAACACGATATTTTTTCCAGCGGTCATTCCAGCGTTTCGGTCAGCGAGGCGATCGGGCTGGCAAAGGCAAAGCAGATCAAAAATGAAAAAGGAAAAGTAGTTGCCGTTATCGGTGACGGCGCTCTAACGGGCGGACTTGCTTATGAGGCGCTTAATAACTGCGCCAGCGATAACCACAGTAACCTGATCGTTATTTTAAACGATAATAAAATGTCCATAAGCCAAAATGTGGGCAGTATGGCAAAGCATCTTACACAGGTAAGAATCTCAAAAAAATATTCCACCTTTAAATCCGGCGTTACAAAAGCCTTGTGCCGCCTGCCTCGGATAGGCAAGCAGATCAACCGTTTTTTAACCGCATTTAACGGATATTTAAGAAAAAAGATCTATCATAAAGCCACCTTTTTTGAGGACCTCGGATTCAGATACTACGGCCCTATAGACGGTCATGATATTGACGCGCTTGTTGCCGTGCTTGAAACGGCAAAAGCACATAATCATTCGGTCTTGGTACATGTAAATACCATTAAAGGAAAAGGGTATAACCCGGCAGAAAAAAATCCTACCCAGTTTCACGGCGTGGGGCAGTTTGATATAGAAACGGGCGAGCCTAAAGCAAGCGGTGAAACATTTTCATCCGCTTTCGGCAAGGTGGTGTGCGATCTTGCTGCCAAGGATTCAAGAATTTGCTGCATTACCGCTGCTATGACGCAGGGTACCGGCCTTGCGGATTTTGCAAAAAAATATCCGAAACGGTTTTTTGACGTCGGTATTGCAGAGCAGCATGCCGTAACGTTTGCAAGCGGCCTTGCAAAAAACGGCATGATACCTGTGTTTGCAGTTTATTCAACGTTTTTGCAGCGTTCCTATGATCAGCTTATCCATGATGTTGCTATGCAGGATCTAAAGATTATTTTCGGAATAGACCGAGCCGGCTTTGTCGGCGAGGACGGCGAATCCCATCAGGGCGTTTTTGACACGTCTTATTTAAACAGCGTGCCGGGTCTTACTGTATATGCGCCGTCTGATTATGAGGAACTTGCGCTGATGTTTGTTAAGGGAATTTACCGGGACAGCGGCGCTGTTGCCGTAAGATATCCGCGCGGAAAAGCCGGCGTTATGCCGGAGAATTACGAATACAACAAACAGGACGCAGTCGTTTTCGGCGATATTGCCGCCGAAAACTGTATCGTTACATACGGCAGAGAATTCAGCGAATGCTATCGTGCGTTTGAACAGCTGGACAATACTTTTATATTAAAGCTGAATAAGATCAAGCCGATAACGCCTGAAACTGCGTTACTTGTAAAAAATGCGAAAAATGTTTTCTTCTTTGAAGAAGCTGTCAAAACAGGCGGTATCGGCGAAAGCTTTGCCGCTCTCCTTGAAGAAAACAGCATACATGTCCATTACAGCCATACGGCTATTGATGATGAATTTGTAAAACAGGCGTCGGTCGCATCTCAGCTCCGGAAATATAAGCTTGATACGAACGGCGTTTTGGAAGTGATAAAACGTGAACAGGAAAACAAGGCTTGATATTGCCGTTTTTGAACAAGGCTATGCCCCAAGCAGAGAAAAGGCAAAAGCCATAATCATGGCGGGGCAGGTCTATGTCAATAACCAAAAGCAGGACAAGCCCGGATTTGAAATTAAAGACAGCGATCATCTCGAAGTGCGCGGCAATACTTTGAAATATGTGAGCCGCGGCGGCCTCAAGCTTGAAAAGGCAATGCAGGTGTTTCCTGTCAATCTATCCGGAAAAATATGCATGGATGTCGGCGCGTCAACCGGCGGTTTTACGGATTGCATGCTCATGAACGGCGCTTCTAAGGTTTATTCAATAGACGTCGGCTACGGTCAGCTTGCTTGGAAGCTTCGCTGTGATGAAAGGGTTGTAAACCTTGAACGCACGAATTTCAGATATGTTGACGAAAAGCTGATATCGGATAAGATTGATTTTGCAAGCGTTGATGTTTCTTTTATTTCCTTAAAATTGATTTTTCCCAATCTGCATAAATTGCTTAAGCCCGATTCTCTTGCTGTCTGCCTTATAAAGCCGCAGTTTGAAGCGGGCAGAGATAAAGTAGGCAAAAAAGGCGTTGTGCGTGATCCCGCAGTACATATAGAAGTGATTGAAAATGTTATAAATTATGCCTTGCAGGCGGGCTTTTCGGTACTTGGGCTGGATTTTTCTCCTGTCAAAGGCCCGGAGGGGAATATTGAGTATCTTATGCTGATATCTCCGAATGACGACCCTGCCGTTTCAGAAGGCGTTAACGCCGCTTTTGTTGTTGATAAGTCACATAAGGAGCTGCAATGATATTTTCCGTTTTTGCGAATCTTGAAAAAAGTGAAATACGTGCTCTTGCAAATGAGGTCATTGACGTTATTGCATCAGAACAAAACAAAATCGTGTTTAATGAAATCTATGAAAATTTGTTCGGTAGCGATAATGTAAGTTATATGCCGGAATCGGATATGTATAAGGTCTGCGATATTGCTGTTGTCCTCGGCGGTGACGGCAGTACGATGAAGGTTGCAAAGAATGCGGCAATAAATGATAAACCGGCGCTTGGCATCAACGGCGGAAGACTTGGCTTTTTAAGTGCCGTTGAGCGCAACGAATTATCCCTTTTACATGCTGTGCTTGACGGCAAATACACGGTTGACGAGCGCATTATGCTTAAAGCGGATGTTATTAAAAACGGGGAAGTGATCAGCCATAATCACTGCCTTAATGACGCCGTTATTTCCAGAGGAAATTTTGCCCGGCTTATTGATTTTTACGTAAAATCGGAAAATACAGACCTTCTAAGCGTTCGGGCAGACGGCGTTATTATTTCAACGCCCACCGGTTCAACGGCATATTCTCTTGCCGCAGGCGGGCCTGTGCTCAGCCCCGATCTGAACTGCTTTGTAATCACCTCTATCTGCCCGCATTCGCTTGTAGACAGAAGTATCGTTGTAAATTCAAAATACAGCCTTAATGTTACGGCGGACAGCGATGTTTCAAATAACGCTGTTCTCACCTGTGACGGAGAGAAGCCGGTAGCGGTCGAGCGTGACAGCGTGGTTTCCGTATCGCTCTCAAATTATAAGGCTAAGCTTATAAAAGTCAAACCCGATAATTTTTATCAGATCGTTAAAAAGAAAATTATTGAGAGAGGCTCGCTGACATGAAGAAAAAAAGACTTGCAAAAATTATAGAACTTATAAAAAATCTTAAAATAGAAACGCAGGAGGAGCTGCAGGCGTATCTGAAAGAGAGCGGTTTTGATGTTACGCAGGCTACGATATCAAGGGATATTAAGGAGCTTAGGCTGGTCAAGGAGCTTTCTGATGAGGGCAGATATGTTTATTCCTTAGGGGTTCGGGATACTCGCCCCGGCACGGATCTTGGTAAAAACGGCATCATAAACGATTCCGTTTTAAGCATTGATTATGCTGTAAATACCGTATGTATAAAATGCCGTGCAGGTACAGCCGGAGCTGTCTGCGCTGCCATTGATTCGGCAAGCTGGTCCGGTGTGCTCGGTACCATAGCCGGCGATGATACGATTTTTGTGCTTTGCAGAAATGAAAAATCCGCACGTGTTTTCACTTCTGATTTGGAGAAGGTCATAAATGCTAAAAACGCTTGATATTGAAAATATTGCCGTAATTGAAAAAGCGCAGATAGAGTTTAGGCCGGGTTTTAATGTCTTAACCGGTGAAACGGGCGCCGGTAAATCCATAGTTGTTGACTCCATAAACGCAATTCTCGGAGAACGAACGTCCAGAGAACTTGTCAGAACGGGTGCGGATTTTGCCTTTGTGTCCGCGCTTTTTACCGATATCAATACCTCGGTTAAAGATAAACTTTCAGAACTCGGCTACGGTGCGGAGGATGACGGTTCGTTGCTTCTGACGCGCAGAATCGGATGCGACGGAAAATCACTTTGCAAGATAAACGGGCGCGCGGCAACCGTTTCTGTTTTAAAAGAAATCGGCGGTACGCTTGTGAATATTCACGGCCAGCACGACAGTCAATCGCTTTTGAACCCGGATCATCACTGTAAATTCATTGATATGCTTTCCGGCGGTAACGCGCTGATAAACCGGTATAAAGCAGCTTTTTCTGATTTTATGCGTATCAGGCGCCGATTAAAGCAGCTAACGGCAGATGCTGAACGGAATGACGTGGACGCGGAATATTTGGATTTTCAGATCGCGGAGCTTGAAAATGCCGCGATCGAGGAGGGCGAAACCGAAAAACTTCTTTCAAGAAAGAAGATGCTGGATAATGCTGATTCGGCGCTGGAGGCTTACCATCAGCTCTTATCCGTTCTGAACGGCAGTGACGATTTGGCAGGCGCGCTGCTCTCTCTGTCTACTTCTGCAAAGGCAATTGAAAAATATGCTGCATTATCTGAAGATACTGCTTCGGCATATTCGCTGCTTCAGAATGTGGAAGATGAGCTTGAAACGGTAAAAGGCCTTATAGAGAATGCAATATCTTCTCTGGATTACGACCCGCAGGAAAAAGATAAGATCGAGGAACGGCTCGATCTGCTGTTCCGGCTCGGCAAGAAATACGGCTCTACCGAAAGTGAAATGCTTGCGGCGCTCAGATCTGCAAAAGAGAAAAGAAATTCAATCAAGACCGATGAGCTTGAACTGGAAAAACTGACTGCGGATTATGATGCCGCTCTGGAAAAGGTTGAAGCGCTTGCACAGGAGCTTTCTGTTTTCAGAAAGAAAACTGCCGCAAAGTTTGAAAACGACGTTAAAGCGCAGCTGGAATTTCTGGATATGCCGAAGATTAGATTTATCGTGAATTTTGAGCAGGGCATTCTTTCTTCTTCCGGAACGGATAAGGTTGAATTTTTGATCTCAACCAATCCCGGTGAGCCGCCGAAACCGCTTGCAAAAATAGCTTCCGGCGGTGAGCTTTCCAGAATCATGCTTGCAATAAAAAATATAATAGCATATAATGATACGGTCGATACTTTGATATTTGATGAGATTGATACCGGCGTTTCCGGCAGAGCCAGCGGCAAGATCGGGCTAAAGCTTAAGGAAGTATCTAAAAATACGCAGGTAATCACCGTTACGCATTCCGCGCAGATCGCGTCTTTTGCAGATGAGCATTTTCTGATTGAAAAACAATTTGAAAACGGCAGAACTTATACCAGAGTAACACCTCTCGGCAGAGAGGAAAGAAAATATGAGCTTGCGAGGATCATGGGCGGACTTCAGGTAACACAGGCGCTTCTTGACGGCGCCGAGGAAATGTTGAATAAAGCACAGGAGGATATATGAATGGGAATTTATGAGGAACTGCGCGAACGCGGACTGATTGCGCAGGTAACGAACGAGGAAGAGATACGTGAAATGGTAAACAGCGGAAAAGCCGTGTTTTACATTGGATTTGACTGTACGGCAGACAGCCTTACTGCCGGCCATTTTATGGCGCTCACCCTTATGAAACGGCTGCAGATGGCTGGAAATAAGCCGATTGCCCTTATCGGCGGCGGCACCACCATGATCGGCGATCCCTCGGGCAGAACCGATATGCGTAAGATGCTTACCCGTGAGGATATAGACCATAATGCGGCGTGCTTTAAACGCCAGATGGAGCGTTTTATAGATTTTTCAGACGGTAAGGCGCAAATGATCAATAATGCGGATTGGCTTCTTAAGCTCAATTATATTGAGCTCCTGCGTGAAGTTGGCGCATGTTTTTCCGTCAATAATATGCTTCGAGCAGAATGCTATAAGCAGAGAATGGAAAAGGGCCTTTCTTTCCTTGAATTTAACTACATGATCATGCAGTCCTATGATTTTTATTATCTTTTCAAAAATTATGATTGCAATATGCAGTTCGGCGGCGATGACCAGTGGAGCAATATGCTCGGCGGAACAGAGTTAATTAGAAGAAAGCTCGGAAAAGACGCTCATGCCATGACCATCACGCTTTTGACGGATTCGCAGGGCAATAAAATGGGAAAGACCGCGGGTAATGCCGTTTGGCTTGACCCAAATAAAACTTCTCCCTATGATTTCTATCAGTATTGGCGCAATGTTGCAGATGATGATGTTCTTAAATGTATAAGAATGCTCACCTTCCTGCCGCTTGAAGAGATCGATAAAATGGATTCGTGGCAGGGCAGTCAGCTGAACACCGCCAAGGAGATACTTGCCTTTGAGCTTACCAAGATGGTTCACGGTGAGGAGGAAGCCGTTAAGGCGCAAACAGCTGCGCGCGCCCTTTTTGCCGGCGGAGCAGATAATTCCAATATGCCGTCAACCACTGTTGAAGACAGTGATTTTGATGAAAACGGTAAGATATCTGTACTTGATCTTATGATAAAAGGCGAAATGATCAAATCAAAGGGCGAGGGCAGAAGGCTCGTTCAACAGGGCGGTATTACCGTCAATGATGAAAAAGCGGTTGACGCTTATATGTCTGTTTCTAAAGATGAATTGCAGGAAGGCGTTATCATCAGAAAAGGCAAAAAAGTATATCGTAAATTTACACTGTAATAATAAAGGCGGGCTTATCCGCCTTTATTTTATATATAAATATTTTGGCGTGAATTCGTAAATATTGTACATTTGTCAATGATGTGAGACTGAAAAAAGAAAAAATAAAAAAGAGATGA
>URED01000032.1 GCA_900546785.1 uncultured Oscillospiraceae bacterium
AAAGTCGCCGCGACGGCACATTTTCAGCATATTGTATTCGGCTCTCGTCAGCTTACTGCCCCCGAGCGAAAGGCGGAAAGCGCAAATGCCGCATGAAACAAGTGTTCATGCGGCATTTAACTTTTTTCACGTACTCTTTGATTTAAAGTTGCTTTTAATTTAATTAATTCCCTTTTTTAAATTAGTAAAGATATATTGCGCGGTTCAGCCGACTTTATCGACAGTCTGAAGCGGAAAGGTAACACCTTTCCGCTTCTTTTTATCGGTCGCTTGCGCTTGTAACGTAATACCACTCCACAACATCGCCGTCTTGAAGCGTGTATTTAGACGCGCCTTTCATGGGGTTTTCGCCGTTTACACGGTACATCCACCCGCTTGCGCCGCCGCAATCCTTTTCGTTCAGTCCGCCGATACCTGTTATATAGCTTTTACTTTGGTAACGCAGGGAAACGCCGTTTTTTTCGCACGCCGCCTCCAGCGCGTCAAAGACTGTCTGCCCCTGCTTTAAAGTCAGCCGCGTTTGCCCGATGATATAGCCGCTCTGCGGCACATCGGCACCGTAAGAAAGCGCGTTTTTGCAGCTTACGGAAAAGGTTACGGTGACCGTCTGCTTTTCTTTGGATGTGGTTTCAGTACGCCCCGCCGTTGTTTGCGGCGCCACCTGCGTTGTTGCTTTTGTCGAAGTTTCGCGCCGTGTTTCAGTCTCTGTATTCTTTTCGTCCGGCTCGGTGGTGCTTTCCTGCTCCGTTGCGCCGTTATTTTCCGTTTGCTCCGAAACGCTTTGCGGTTCAGCGGCAGTCTGCTCTCTGCCGGGCTTTCCGCTTACGGCGGATACAATAAAAAGGATGACAAGCACGCAAAGCGCCGCCGCGCAGATCATGATCAACTGTTTCTTTTTCATACCTGTATTTTAGCAGAATAAACGGGATTTGACAATATTTCGTTTTCAGGTTATACTTTTACTGCGCCGAGAGAAAGAGCCGTTTTTCTCACGGGGAACGCGGTGAAAAGCCGCGGCAGCTCACTCTACCGTAAGCGCTACGAAATCCAATAGCCACTGTCTTGATTTACCGCTATTTTGAGGTGTTAATTTAGATGGGAAGGCGGAAAGTAGGTTGATGCGCGAGCCGGGATATCCGTTTGAGGCGTAAAAAAATATGACGGTGAGGTTATAAAATGAAAAAAATTACGGCAGCGCTTTTATGTGTAATGCTTGTTATCAGCACATCGGTAACGGCATTCGGCGCAACAAAAAACGATGTGAAAGAAAAAATAGACACGGCGGTTGCCTTTGCGTTTGACGGCAATTACAGCAAAAACGGCTATACCGTTTCCGACTCCAAGAATCTTTACATTCTTGCGCGCTCCGGTGCGGATATAAGCGGCTTTACGCAAGCGTATTTCTCCTGTGTTGCAGACGCGGCGGCAAACGGCACGCTTACAGACCCCGGCACCATCGGAATGGCGGTATCCATAGCGGAGGCCGCGGGGCTCGATCCGGAAAATATCAACGGTTTAGACCTTGCGGGCGCGCTTGAAGCGGCGGCGCAGAACGCCGTTTCTTCCCCCTACAACTATTTTTATGCCGTTGAAGCCGCAGTCTCTTTAGGGCTTGAAGATACGGTGACGGTACTCTGCGACGCGCTTGCAAACTATTACATACCCGGCACGGGCACGGATTTCTGGAGCGGATACGGTACTTCGCCGGACGATCTTTCCATGTTTATCCTTGCGATGAACACGGCGGGTAAATACAGCGAGCTTACTGCCGACGCATTTGAACTGCTGGAAACGTATTACACCGAAGAGGGCTACACCAATTACGGCGCGAACGTGGATTCCACCGCGCTTGCCCTTGCCGCTTACTGCTCTGACGGCAACGCACAAAAGGCAGACGAGATATACGATATTCTGATTCAGAATTATTATGACAGCGAGACCGGCGGATTTAAAGCCGATTATGACGAGTATTACGCCACGGCGGACGCGGTCTTTGCGCTCAGCTTTTACCTGCCGCTTGCGGACGATCCTGCACCGCAGGAAAGCACGACCGTGGTGAACAACGAAGCAACCGCTTCAACCACGGAGAGCACAACCGCGCAGCAAAACAAAGACGCAGAAAAAGCTTCGCCCAAAACCGGCGTTCAGACCGTGCCCGCAATTTGCGCCGCAGCTTGTGCTTTGATGCTTGGCGCCGTTGCAGTTAAAAAGAAAAATAAATAAGATTTGAATTTAAAAAGCGGGAACCTGCTGACCGGGTTCTCGCTTTTCTTATGGACGGAGGATTGTTGTGATTACCTAAACGCATTTTTACGGCGCGCGGTTATTTCTTTTTCGGCCTTTTGGTGCCCATTGTGGAGCCGAGCAGTATTTTTGAATCGCCGTACTTATTTCTGATCGCGTCCACGGCGGCGTCCACTTTTTTCAGCTTTTCGCTGCCGACGGGATTGGCAGAGCCGAAAAGGCTGATCTGCTCGCCGTCCCCGTCCGTAAGGTCGCTCAGCGAAACACCCAGCAGCCTGAGCGGCTCGCCGCGCCACAATTCGGAAAACAGCTGCTTTACGACTTCATAAATATCAAGCGTAACGTCTGTGGGAGAGTTCAGTTCACGCTGGTGGGATCTGTTTTTGAAAGCGCTGTCCCGGATATTGACGGAAATATTATACGCCTTTTTGCCGCCCGCGCGCATACGTGACGCGGCTGCGTCCGTGAGCGACAGCAGCAGGCTCTGCGCCGTTTTCAGATCCGTTACGTTTTCCTCCACGGTAATGGAGTGGCCGTAGCTTTTGACCTCGCGCGGCGTATCTCTTACCGGCGAATCGTCTATCCCGTTTGCATAATTATGCAGCTGCTCGCCCGCCTTATTTCCTACCAGAGCTTTCAGCGTGCCGGTATCGGCGGCGGCAAGCTGCCCTATTGTTTTTATTCCGATAGCATTCAACTTTGACGCTGTTGCCCTGCCTAAAAACAGCAGATCGCTTACGGGCAGCGGCCACATTTTTTGCTCTATCTCATTTGCAAAAAGCGTATGCACCTTATCCGGCTTTTCAAAATCGCTTGCCGTTTTTGCAAGCAGCTTGTTTGAGCCTATGCCAACGTTTACGGTAAATCCGAGTTCGTTTTTTATGCGGTCTTTTATCTCATGCGCCGCAGCGATAATATCCGGGTAAACGTTTTTCATGCCCGTCATATCCAAAAAGCACTCGTCTATTGAAAATTTCTCAAGGCAGGGCGTGTACCGGGCGCAGATCTCCATAAAGTCGGCGGAGTATTTGGAATAAAGCTTAAAATCCGGCGGCGCCGTCTGAAGCGACGGGCATTTGCGCAGCGCCATGGAAACGGGCTCGCCCGTTTTTATGCCGTATGCCTTTGCCGCCTGCGATTTTGCAAGCACAACGCTTGTGCGTTTATCGGGATCGCCGCAGATAACGGCGGGCACGGTGCGCAGATCGCTCTCTCCCTGCGCCGCGCGGCGCACAGAGGTCCAGGAAAGAAACGCGCTGTTCACGTCTATATGAAATATGATTCTTTCCGTCATTCCCGGCGCCCCCTTCAACATGGTATATCTTAATTATAGCGCCGAATCGGCTTTTTGGCAACGCAAAACCGGTGAAAGACGCGGCGGAAAAATTTTATTGTATATTTTTGCCGACTATGATATTATAATACTGTATTACTATATTACTTAAGGAGAACAGATAATGAAGAACACAGAAAAATCGCTTGAAGCACTGGTTGCGCTGTGCAAAGGCAGGGGCTTCGTTTACCCCGGCTCCGAGATCTACGGCGGCCTTGCCAACACATGGGATTTCGGCCCGCTCGGCGTGGAGCTTAAAAATAATATCAAAAACGCCTGGCGTAAAAAATTTATTCAGGAAAACAAATATAACGTGGGCCTGGATTCCGCCATTCTCATGAACCCGCAGACATGGGTTGCAAGCGGCCATCTGGGCGGTTTTTCGGACCCGCTTATGGACTGCTGCGAATGTAAAACGCGCCACAGGGCGGACGATCTGATTGAAAATTTTGACGGCACCAACGTTGCCGGCTGGAGCAACGAGGAGATGAGCGCCTATATCAAGGAGCACAACATTCCATGCCCCAACTGCGGCGCGCACAATTTTACGGATATACGCCAGTTCAACCTGATGTTCAAAACGTTTCAGGGCGTAACGGAGGACACGAAGGACGAGATCTACCTCCGCCCCGAAACGGCGCAGGGCATATTCGTAAACTTTGCAAATATTCAGAGAACGACCAGAAAAAAGGTGCCCTTCGGCGTTGCGCAGGTGGGCAAATCCTTCAGAAATGAGATCACGCCCGGCAAATTCATTTTCCGAGTAAGGGAATTTGAGCAGATGGAGCTTGAATTCTTCTGCAAGCCCGGCACAGACCTTGAATGGTTTGATTACTGGCGCTCCTACTGCCGCGATTTCCTGTATTCGCTCAACATCAGCAAGGAAAACCTGCGCCTGAGGGATCATGAGAAAGAGGAGCTTTCGTTCTATTCAAAAGCCACTACGGACTTTGAATACCTGTTCCCGTTCGGCTGGGGCGAGCTTTGGGGCATAGCGGACAGAACCGATTACGACCTGACCCAGCACATCAAAACGAGCGGAAAAAACCTTGAGTATTTTGACCAGGAAGCAAACGAAAAATACGTGCCCTACGTTATTGAGCCGTCACTCGGCGTAGAAAGGCTGTTCCTTGCCGTTATAACGGAGGCGTATGACGAAGAGATCGTGGACGAGGCGAAGAACGACAAGCGCGTAGTCATGCGCTTTCACCCGGCGCTTGCGCCGTTCAAGTGCGCCGTTCTGCCGCTTTCCAAAAAGCTCAGCGAGCAGGCGGGCGCGGTATTTGACGCCCTTTCCAAAAAATTCAGCGTGGATTATGACGACGCAGGCTCCATCGGCAAGCGCTACCGCAGGCAGGACGAGATCGGCACGCCGCTTTGCGTTACCTATGACTTTGATTCCGAAGAGGACGGCTGCGTGACCGTTCGTGACAGAGATACAATGCAGCAGGTAAGGATACCCGTTGCCGAGCTTGAAAAATATATTGAAGAAAAGATACAGTTTTGACTCCCTTTTTACGGGCGGGCGGCGGCTTTAAATGCCGCTGCCAAAAGAAAGTTGACGTGATTTTATGTGGTTAGACAGAAAACTTATCAAAAGCCAGGCAAGAAACGTTATTGACGGCAAGTGCCTGCGTCTTTTCGGCGTGATACTGTCCTCTGCGATCCTGTTTATTATGCTGTTTGCGCTCCTTTACGGCGCATTTTTCGGCACTGTTTTTATTGCATTTCCAACCGAAGACGGCAGCGGCTACGTGAATAATTACGAGGAGTATTTTAACGAGAATTTCGGCGCCGACAGCTCTGACGCGGAGGACGACTTCAACAGCTTTGACGGCTCCGGCAGCACAAGCGCCGAGGACGACTTCAACAGCTTTGACGGCTCCGGCGGTTCGGAGGATACCACGCTTTCTCCCGAGGAGAATTTTAACAGCTTCAACGGCACCGGGCATATCACCCTTGCTATGGATCCTGTGCTGGCAGGCTCAATCATAATCCTTGTGCTCTGCTGGTTCGTGATCATTGCGGAATATCTGCTTATCCCGCTGCCCGTTTCGCTCAGGTATTATTTTGTTGAGCTGGTAAACGGAAAATACAGCGGCTGCCGTGCAGGAGCGCGCAGCGTTTACCGCAACGCATTCAAGGTAAAATACGGCAAAAAGTTAGGCTGCGCCCTGCTGGTAAATATCATTACGGGGCTGCTTTCCTACCTGCTTTACATACCCGCGTTCATCTTTGCTTACAGCTCCTATTTTACTTTTGAGATCCTTTGCGAATACCCGGAGCTTTCCCCGGTAGACGCGATTAAGCTGAGCAGAAAAATGGTGCGCGGCAACAGAACGGAGCTTTTTGTGCTTGACCTCAGCTTTATTCCTTGGATGCTGCTTTGCGCATTTGTATTTCCCTGCATATATGTTCTGCCCTATATGATGACGACCCGCGCGCTCTACTATGAAAACTTCAAAAGAAGAGCGCTTGCGCTGGGCAGGATCACGCAGGACGATTTCCTTTCCGAAAAGCAGAAGATGGAAAAGATGATGAACGGCGGCTACGGCGGTTATTACGGTCCGCAGCCGGGCGCGTACACGCAGCCTGCCCAATGGCCGGTCAATCAACAGCAATATCAGCCCGGCGGGGCACAGCAGGCACCGAATTACCCGCCGCAGGGCGGAGCTTCTGGACAGCAGGCGCATTGCACCGCGTATCAGCCGCAGCAGGCGCCGAATTACCCGCCGCAGGGGCAGTATCATCAGCAGCCGCAGGGCGCGCCGTACCCACCGCCGCCGCAGGGCTATATGAATGCCGTGCCCTATGAAACGGTAATGAAAACCGTTTTCTTTGAGCCGGTTATTGTAAGCGAGCCGCCCGCACCCGTGCAGGCACCGCCCGTGCAGAACACGGCGCAGGATCCTCAGCCACAACAGGCACCGCCCGTGCAGTTTACCGAAGCAGAGCCGCAGGAGCCGGTTGAGCCGGAATTTACGGAACCGCAGGAGCCGGAAAGCGAAATGACCGAGCCTGTTGCGCCGGTTGACCCGCAGGAGCCTGCCGAATCCGCAGAACCTGCAGAAACGCAGACGGAGGAACCCGGGACCGCCCAAAATGACGAACCCGAAACAGACGGGCAGTAACAAATTCCAAACAACTGTTGACAAATCCTGCAACACGGCATATAATACAGATACAAAATATTTTCAGGGCGGGGTGAAATTCCCCACCGGCAGTAAAGTCTGCGAACCGCGAAAGCGGCCGAATCGGTGAGATTCCGATACCGACGGTTAAAGTCCGGATGAGAGAAAATGTTTCGTCATATATAACTCATATTATATAATGCACAACATTGCGCCCCGGTATATCCATATCGGGGCTTCTCTTTTGCCCGAATGCAAAAAGGAGAATGCAATATGAAAACAGCAACCAAAACCGTAACAAGAAAGATAGCCATTTCCGCCATGCTGGCGGCGGTAGGCGTGATCCTGCAGCTTTTTGAGATCCCGCTGCCGTTTATCCCAAGCTTTATCAAGCTTGATTTTTCAGATCTGCCCGGCTTTATAGGCGCAATCGTATGCGGCCCGTGGGCGGGCGTGCTGATCACGCTGATCCGAAACGTTATCCATATCTTTACAGGCTCCAGCGCGGGGATCGGCGAGCTTTCCAACTTCCTGCTGAGTTCGTCATTCGTGCTTTCCGCCGGGCTGATCTATAAAAAAATGCCGAATATCAAGGGCGTGCTTATAGGCGGCGTATGCGGCGCCGTTATCATGGGCATCGTTTCTTTCCCGGTAAACAATTTCATCATCTATCCGCTTTATTATTCCGTTATGGGGCTGCCGCAGGAGGCGATTTTGGAGATGTATCAGCTCATACGCCCCTCCACAGGCTCCATAGCCGAAGCGCTGGTCGTATTCAACGTGCCGTTTACGATCGCAAAAGGGCTGATCTCCGTCATACTTTTCTCCGTGGTCTATAAACCGCTTGAAAAGCTGATCAAAAAAATGTAGAAAAAACGCCGTTTTACAACCCCTCAGTCAACTATGTTGACAGCTCCCCTTACACAGGGGAGCCGGTTAAAGCGACAGCGTTATTGCTACAAGTAAGCCTCCCTCGTGCAGAGGGAGGTGGCATTGCGTAAGCAATGACGGAGGGATTGTTGCAGGTACGCCGTTTTCGTCAACACGTTTATAAAATAATTCAAAAAATTATTTACATTAAGAATTGCTATTTTTTTAACATTGCAGTATAATATGACTGTATGGGTTTCAGACGAAATTCAAATAAAATACAGGAGATAATAAATATGCCACTTGTAACAACAAAAGAAATGTTTAAAAAAGCATACGAGGGCGGCTACGCGATAGGCGCTTTCAATGTAAACAATATGGAGATCGTGCAGGGTATCACACGCGCGGCGAAAAAGCTGAACGCGCCCGTTATTCTGCAGTGCTCCGCCGGCGCGCGCAAGTATGCTTCCCATGACTATCTTGTTGCCATGGTAAAAGCCGCTGCGGAGGAAACCGGTCTTCCGATCGCGCTTCATCTTGACCACGGCCCGGATTTTGAAACCTGCAAGGACTGTATTGACGGCGGTTTCACCTCCGTTATGATAGACGGCTCTTCCCTGCCTTATGAAGAGAATGTTGCCCTTACCAAAAAGGTTGTTGAATATGCGCACGCGCACGGCGTTGTTGTTGAGGGCGAACTCGGCACGCTTGCCGGCGTTGAGGACGATGTGCAGGTAGACGCGGAAGACGCTTCCTACACCAAACCCTCAGAGGTTTATGATTTCGTTACAAGAACGGGCGTTGATTCGCTTGCGATCGCGATCGGCACCAGCCACGGCGCCTATAAATTCAAGCCCGGCCAAAAGCCCCAGCTCAGATTCGATATTCTGAAAGAAGTAGGCGAAAAGCTGCCCGGCTTCCCGATCGTTCTGCACGGCGCTTCCTCCGTTAATCAGGAGCATATCAAGATGATCAACCAGTACGGCGGCGAGATGCCGGACGCGATCGGCATTCCGGAGGATATGCTCAGAGAGGCTGCTTCCATGGCGGTCTGCAAGATCAATGTGGATTCCGATATCAGAATCGCCATGACGGCTGCGATCAGAAAGCATTTTGCAGAGAATCCCACGCACTTTGACCCGCGCCAGTACCTCACCCCCGCAAGAGATCTGATTGAAGAGGTCGTTGCCCACAAGATTGAGGTTGTTTTCGGTTCAAACGGCAAGGCATAAATCCAAACTGCATTTTACAAAATCAAAACACATACGAAGCCGCCGCATAAGTTTGTGCTTATGCGGCGGTTTTTTATGCGCGGCCATACTGCCTTTTTCATGCTGCGCCGCCCTTTTCCTGATCCGCATTAAAAAACAAATTAGATTCATGCATGATTTTTGTATATTTTTAGAAAATTTTTAAAAATTTTCTTTTTTGTTTTTTTGCGGCACTGCGTGAATTAACAGATTTTTTTATCCATAGTTGCTTTGCTTTTGCAAAAAATAAGAATGCGCCCAAAGCGCAAAATTTTTTGTGAGGAGATCAATATTATGAAAAAGAAAACACAAAACATCATGAAAGGCCTTGGCGTTGCAATGGCAGTCGGTTCCGTAATTGCAGGCGCAACGGCAAGCATGGGTTCAAACAGCAAAAAAACGAAAAAAACGATGCAGAAAGCCGTTAATTCCGTTTCGCATTTCGTGGACACCGTTTCAGGCATGATGTAACAAAAAAAGCGGCGGTAAACATTCGGCGCCGGTTTCACAACCCCTCAGGCAGCATAGCTGCCAGCTCCCCTTACACAGGGGAGCCTGTACTTAAACAACAGCATTGTTGCTACACGGTATGTGGAGCCTTGGTCATGAAAAAACGGCGGAAATTACATTCCGCCGCTGTGTTTTTACATATGATCATGAAAGGGTAAATTTTGTTTTTGTGATCTGCTGATCCGTGATCTTGCCAATCTCCGCGGCAAAATCGAATCCGAAAGCAACGCCGCTGTCAAAAAGATCCAGCATCGGCAGCAGCACGAACAGCCGCTCTCTGATATGCGGGTGCGGCACGATCAGATTTGGGGTTTTGATGATCTTTTCCTCTGCTAAAAGCAGGTCTATATCTATAATCCTGGGGCCGTTTTTAAAATTGCGCACTCTGCCCAATCCGCTCTCTATGCCAAGGCAGACGCCAAGCATCTCATGCGGCTCAAGCGCGCTTTCGCAAAGCACGGCGCAGTTATAGAAATCCTGCTGGCGGGCGTATCCCACGGGGGAAGTTTCATAGACCGCGGATAGCCTTTGCACCGCCGTCTGCGGAATATGATTCAGCGCATCAACGGCGTTTTTTAAATTTTCAATACGCTCGCCCATATTTGTGCCGAGCCCCAAAACATATTTCATAATCTAATCCCTGTTTCTTGTGATCTGCACCGCCATATAATCAAAATCCGCATTTACGGGCGCCTGCGGCTTTTTAAGCGTTAGATCAACGGCAAACACAGCCGGATATTCCTCCAATATGGCTTTTGCCGTAACATCCGCGCATTTTTCTATAAGATCATATTTTTGCGCAGTAAAAACACGGCGCACCGTTTTCACGACCTTTGCATAGGAAACCGTGTCGTTCACATCATCGCTGCTGCACGCCCTGTTCATATTGACGCTCAGCTCAATATCCAAAATAAAATCCTGCCCCTGCTCCTTTTCCTCGGGATTTACCCCATGGTGCGCAAAAAGGCGCAGCCCTTTTATGATGATTTTATCCATAATTTAAAAATTAATTCTTGTCTGTAACCACTACGGCTGTGCCCGTGGCGGAAACCATAAGCATATTGCCCTGCCCAAGTACCTCATAGTCTATATCCACGCCGACAACGGCATTTGCGCCCATCTGCTGCGCGCGCATCTCCATCTCTTTCACGGCTTCGTTTCTTGCCTTGATAAGCTCGTCTTCATATCCCTCACTTCTGCCGCCTACGATATTTCTGATCGACGCGCCGAAATCCTTAAGGAAATTGACGCCGGCAACCACTTCGCCGGTAACGATTCCCTTATATTCAACGATCTTTCCGTTTTCAAGGCTTTGTGTGGTAACGCTGATCATAATACATTCTCCTTAATTCATTTTATTTACATGGCTTTTTAAGGCGTCCGCCGTTAAAATGCCCTGTTTTTCGTTTATAACATCATGCAGCCTGATTATATTTGCGCCGGCAAAAACAGCCGCCGTATCGGCCGCTATATTGCCGTAAACACGCTTTTCCGGGTCCGGCTGACCGCTTGCAAGCCCAATCACCCTTTTGCGGCTCGTACCCAGCAGAAACGGATAATCCGGCAATCTGTATTCCTTTATATTTGCCAAAAGCGCCAGATCCTGCTCCCGCGTTTTTGAGAAACCTATGCCGGGATCAAAACAGATGCTTTCTTTTTTTACGCCCATTTCCTGCGCGCGCCTTGCGCTTGTGTTAAAAAATTCCGCCGCCTCCCGCTGCGCGCCCTCTGCGTTAAAAGTGATCACCCAGCCGCAGCCCGTGCTCTTGACCACATGCGCCATCGTTCTTCTGATCACGCCGGAAACATCGTTTATGATATCTGCGCCGTATTCGGCTGCCATCTGCGCCACAAAAGGATAGAATGTATCTACAGAGAGCGGAATGCTGATTTTACCTTTTAAGCCGCTTAAGACCGGCTCCAGCCTTTTCCATTCCTCTTTATCGCTGATCGGCGTATGACCCGGTCGGGTGGACTGCGCGCCGATATCTATAATATCCGCGCCGTTTTCCTGCGCTTCAAGCGCGCTTTTGACCGCCTGCTCCGGCGCAAAATTTTTGCCGCCGTCCGAAAAAGAATCCGGCGTTACGTTTATGATCGCCATAATGAGCGTTTTTTTTGAGCAATCTATCTTTTTATCCCTGCACTGCCAGATCATCATAACACCTTATTTATCAAGCAGGGCAAGCGCTTCCGCCCTTGTGCGCGCGTCAGACCTTATCACGCCGCGCAGTGCAGAGGTCTGCGTAATGCTGCCGGAGGCCTTTGCGCCTCTGATGGACATGCACATATGCTCTGCCTCCATAATGACGGCAACGCCCCTTGCGTTCATTTTTTTATAAAGAAAATCCGCAATATCATGCGTAAGCCTTTCCTGCACCTGCGGCCGTTTTGCAAAATTATCAACGATCCTTGCTATTTTGGAAAGGCCGATGATCTTGTTTTCGCTCGGGATATACGCAATATGCGCTTTCCCTACAAACGGCAGCAGATGATGCTCGCACATGGAGGCAAACGGAATATCGCGCACAATCACCATTTCATCGTTTGATTTTTCATCAAAAAATTTAAGATGCTGCTCCGGATCCTGAGAAAGACCGCAAAACATCTCCTCATACATATTTGCAACACGCCGCGGCGTTTCAAGCAGACCCGGTCTGTTCGGATCCTCGCCCACCGCCTCAAGGATATCCCTTACGGCGTTTTCAATTTTTTTCTTATCCATTTTCTTCTCTTTTCGCTTTATTTTGAAAAATAGCCCAGCACATCGGTAACACTTTCAGAAATCACGTTCGCGCCGTCATAAACAACCGGCACACTGTAAACGTTGACCCCCGTTGTATCGCTTGAAAGCACTGCCAGATTATCCTGCTGCGCAGTAAAATCGCGAACGGTTATATTTGTGGAAGTATATTCGATAATCCTGCTGAAAGCCCTTTCCCTTTTTTCATAGTTCTGTGCATTTATATGCTGTGATACCGCAGAAAGAACAATATCGTTCACGGCGGAATAATTATTTTCCTGAGAAACGTAATAACGCATGAGCTTGACGGCCGTATCGCCGTCAATACTTTGATTGCCCTCGCTGACTCTTATGTTGTAGCCGTAGCGGGAGGTGTCTTTATATCTTACGTCGCTCAACACGGTATAATTCACACTGCCGAGGTAATCAAAAAAACTTTCATAATCCGTATAATTGAAATCGGCATAATAATCTATCTCAATCCCGAAAAGATGAGAAAGACTGTTTGAAACGCCCGCAGCGCCCATTGAGATATAAGTATCCGCCAGTGAAACGCCGTTTTCCGCCGTTTCGGGATCAAGCGTGCACGCTTTATAGGAAACCGTATCCATATCCACCTGCAAGAGCGTACATACATAAAGCTCCTGCGTGTTTTCATTGCTCATCAGCAGCAGATAATTTGTTTTGCCCTGCACCTCGGGAAGCTGCTCCATGATCTCATTATTTTCATCTATAAGATCCTCCGGCGTGATAAATGCTTTAAAGGAAAAATCATACCTTACGCCGAAAATAATAAGAAAAACAGCGGTAAAAACAACGATAAATGCAAGCGCGGCAAGCAAGATCTTTTGCTCCAGATCCGATTTTACGCGGGAAGTGGAAACATATATATCGCCGCGGTGTTTAAAGATCCTCATTTTTACCCTCCTTTTCTTCAAATCAGTTATATTATACATTAAGTAAATATATAAAACAAGTTTAAATCATGAATAAATATCGCCGTAAAGCGATTTTTTCTTTTGCTCAAAAGAAAGATATATAGTAGTCTATATATTTAAATATTATATTATTATAGATATATAATAATTTTAAGTATTGTATATTATTAAATAAAGTGTTATAATAATCTATATTTGAGTTTTCAACATTTCTTTAAATATATATTGAACTACCGAGGAGAAGCTGATGAACACCTATAACGATATTTGGCAGGAGATATTGGAGACCGTCCGCCCACACGTTTCGCAGACGGGCTTTTCCGCATGGCTCAGCGGTGAAAAAAACGGCTATCTTAATTTTACGGAATTTGAAAACAACACCGCCTATCTGCACTGCCCGAACGATATGAAGATCAACATTATAAAAAGCCAGTACATAGAGCTTCTGAAAAAAGCTTTTGAGCAGGTTATGGGCTTTCCGGTTGAAGTGGAGCTTGTGCTGGACACGCCCTCCCCGCTTGACGCAGCCGCAGAAGGGGCGGAGGAAAAAGACGCGCAGGAAGACAAATTCCCCGTTTCGGAAGAAAAACAGGATCAGTTTACGTTTGAAACTTTTGTTGAAGGCCCTTCAAACAAATTTGCATACAGGGCGGCGCTTGCCGTTGCAAAAGACCCGGGCGGCCATTTAAGGCAGGATCATTCTTATGGCAATTACAATCCGCTTTTCATATACGGCAAATCCGGGCTTGGAAAAACGCACATCTTAAACGCCATCTGCTGCGAGATAAGAAAAAATTTTCCCGATATGCATATTGTTTATCTGCGTTCCGAAGATTTTTTAAACGAATTCATGAACGCGCTGGACAGAAAAGTGATGGACGATTTCCGCCTGAAATTCCGCAATATAGACGTGCTTCTTATAGACGATATTCAGTTTATTGCCGGCAAGATACAGACGGAGGAGGAATTTTTCCACACCTTTAATTCCCTGATTGAAAACGGCAAGCAGATCGTTCTGACCTCGGACAGGCCTCCGAAAGAGATACAGAGCCTTACGGAAAGGCTTGTTACAAGATTTGAAATGGGTATTCTTGCGGATATCCAAAGCCCGGAATATGAAACGCGCTGCCTGATCATTAAAAACAAGGCCATGCTTTTGGGTCTCAATCTTTCAAACGATGTTGTGGAATACATAGCGGGCAAGATAAAAACGAATATCCGCCAGCTGGAGGGCACCGTTAAAAGACTCTGTGCACTGAAAGAGCTGACGAACCGCGAACCCACCGTGGCGCTTGCGCAAAAGGTAATAAAAGACGTAATTGACGACGATATTCCCCCGATACCGATAACCGTTGAAAAGATCATTGAAGAGGTTTCGAGAATGCAGGGCGTGCCGCCTGAGGAGATCAAATCCACCCGCCAAAAGGCAAATATATCCCTTGCGCGCAAAATGTGCATGTATATCATGCGCGAAGTTACCACCCTTACGCTTGAGCAGATAGGAGAAGAATTCGGCAAAAATTATTCTACCGTTATATACAGTATCAAAGAGATACAGAAAAAAATGGAAGAAGATTCCAAGATAGAAAGAAAAATCAACGATATCATAAATAACGTAAAAACGGCGTCTTAATTTTCAACAAGTTTTTCATTTTTTAACAAAGAATTTTTTAACACCGCTGTTGAAAATAAAAAACTTCAACAACGGCAACATTTTTTCAATATTTTTTGAACAGCGGAAATTTTGATTTTTTTCGCTTTAAAAAGGGAATTTTTAACTTTTTAAACATTTTAACATTCCCTACTTCTACTACTCAAATCATCTTTATGTAAATAAAGAGATTTTGATTTTTTTCTCAAATTTTCAATACAGGCATACCAATGCAACAAAAGGCTGTTGAAAAACGATTTTACAGGAACGGAGGTAAAATATGAAATTTTCCTGCAACACAAAAAGCTTTAACGATGCGTGCAACAACGTTATGCGGGCTGTAAGCACAAAGGTAACGATCCCAACGATAGAGGGTATCCTTGTTGAATGCGGCTCCGACACCCTGAGTCTTACGGGCTATGATTTTGAATTCGGCATTAATACGATCATGCAGGCAACGGTAAACGAGCCGGGCGCTATTGTAATCAACGCAAAAGTGCTGTGCGATATTATAAGAAAGGCCTCCAGCGAGACTGTGACCGTTGAGACGAACGGCACCTCCGTTTCCATTATTGCAGGCGCCGCGCAGTATAATATTATGGGTATAGAGGCAGACGAGTATCCCGAGCTTCCCAGCGTATCCGGCGGCGTTCCGCTTTTCATAAACCAGCATATCCTGCAAAATATGGTTATGCAGACGCTTTTTGCGGTGGCGGATAATGAAAATTCAAAGCAGGTGCATACCGGCCTTAAATTTGAAATGGGACTCAATCAGCTGCGGCTTGTAGGCGTAGACGGATACAGGCTTGCCATAAGAACGGAAACGATAAAATATGACGGCGAGGATATCAGCTTTATCGTGCCCAAAAAAACGATAAGAGAGCTTATCAAGATCATCGGCGCGGATAACGATAAGGATATCCAGATCAGCGTTGGCAAGCGCCATATTATTTTTGAAGTTGAAAATTACAGCATCATAAGCAGACTTCTTGAAGGCGATTTTCTTGATTATGAGGCGGCGCTGCCGAAATCCTCTACTACGACCGTGCTGATCAATACGAACGACGCGATAGACTGTATAGAAAGAACGATACCGGTTATTGAAAACAACGCCAAAAACCCGATCAGATGCCTGTTTGACAATGATGAGATGCGCGTTTCCACGGTTTCCTCTCTCGGCAGAGTTGTGGATTATACGCATGCGAATATCAGCGGCGCAAGGGTGGAGATCGGTTTTAATTCCAAATATCTGCTTGACGCGCTTTCCGCGGCGGATACGGACCAGGTAAAAATAGAACTCGGCGGGCCGGTAAGCCCTGTCAAGGTACTTCCAGTTCATGACGAGCATTTTCTTTTCCTCGTTCTGCCGATGCGTTTAAAGGGCGCGGATAATCAGTAACGTATGTATTAACAGAAAATATGAAAAAGATAAAAGCAAAAATAGCCGAAAGGCAAAAAGAAAAAATAGAGATAGCAACGCCGTTTATAAAGCTGGACAGCTTTCTTAAATTTGCCGGCGCGGCGGAAACGGGCGCGTTTGCAAAGCAGCTTGTACAGGACGGGCGCGTTAAAGTAAACGGCGAGATCTGCACCGCGCGCGGAAAAAAGCTGAAGGCGGGAGACGTTGTTTCCTTTTTAAAAACGGATTATGAGATCATAAATGAAGATTAAGACTCTAAAGGCTGAAAATTTTAGAAATCTGAAAGATATCTATACCGAATTTGAAGACGTAAATATTATTTACGGCAAAAATGCGCAGGGCAAAACGAATCTGCTTGAGGCAATCTATCTTTTTACCGGGGCGCGTTCTTTCAGAGGGGCGCGGGATTCAGAGCTGGTCTCTTTCGGTAAAGAAAAAGCGTCTCTTGAAATAGAATTTGAGGGAAACGGCAGGATCCAGAGCGCAGGTATAGAGATAGATTCAAAAAGACATGCAAAGCTGAACGGCATTGCCAAAAAATCGGCGGCGGCGCTGGGAGATGAGATAAAGGCAGTTATCTTTTCACCTTCTCATTTAATGCTTGTAAAAGGAGGCCCGGCGGAAAGACGGCGGTTTGTTGACGACGCTTTGTGCCAGATCAAAAGCAATTATGCTTCCGTTTTAAAGTCATACAGCCGTTCGCTGATGCAAAGAAATATCGTTTTAAAGGATATTTCAATCAGCGCCGATCTGCGCAGCATGCTTTATGTGTGGGACGCTTCCCTTGCAAAAGAGGGCGCAAAGATCATTTTTCAGCGCCAAAAATATTTGGAGGCATTAACGCCGTATATAAAAGAAATATTCAGCGGTATCTCCGGCGGCAGTGAAGATATTGAATTAAAGCTTGCCGGTGATTTTGAATATGCAGGGCCGGAACAGACAGAGATAGAAAAAAAATTAAGGCAGACGCTTGGTGAAAATCAGAATGCGGATATTCTGAATAAGATCACAAAAACAGGCCCGCACAGAGACGATATAGAGATACTGATAAACGGCAGATCCGCAAGGCTTTACGGCAGCCAGGGGCAGCAGAGGAGCTGTGTGCTTGCACTGAAGCTGGCGGAGGCAAGCCTTTTATATGAAAAAACGGGGATAAAGCCAGCCGCACTGCTGGATGATGTTATGAGCGAGCTGGATGAGATAAGGCAGGATTATATATTGAACCATCTTAAAGACTGGCAGGTGTTCATAACCTGTTGTGACGCCGAAAGCGTGCTGCGTCTTAAAGAGGGAAAGACCATCAAAATAGAAAACGGCGCAATTTCGGAGGCATGAAATGTATATTAACATCGGCGAGGAATTTGTGCTGCAAACACAGGATATAACGGGAATTTTTGATATGGATAAAACCACCGTTAATAAAGCCACGCGCGATTTTCTTGCAAAGGCGCAAAAGGAAAACAGAGTGGTTTTAACAAGCTATGATCTGCCGAAAAGCTTTATCATTGCAAAGGACAAAATTTATATCAGCCCGCTGAATACAAGTACGCTTTTGAAGCGGGCAGGTTGGGAGAAATAAGAATGAGCGAAGAAAATAAGATTGTTCTGGAAGAAGAGGACATGGATACTTCCGTAAACGAAGAATATTCCGCAAAGGATATTCAGGTATTGGAGGGGCTTGAAGCGGTGCGCAAAAGGCCGGGTATGTATATCGGCTCTACCGGTCCGCGCGGGCTTCACCATCTTGTTTACGAGATTGTGGACAACTCTATAGATGAAGCGCTTGCCGGCGTCTGCACCCATATTGAAGTGGAGATACTGCCGGATAATATCATCGGCGTGCGTGATAACGGCCGCGGCATACCCACCGGCATAAATGAGAAAACAGGGCTGCCGGCAGTTACCGTTGTATTAACGGTGCTGCACGCCGGCGGTAAATTCGGCGGCAGCGGATATAAGGTATCCGGCGGTCTGCACGGCGTAGGTTCCTCTGTAGTAAACGCGCTTTCGGAGTGGCTGGAAGTGGAAGTAACGCAGAACGGGCATATCTATTCCCAGCGTTTTGAGAGGGGCAATCCCGTAAACGATCTGCATATAACAGGCGATTCGGACGGCCACGGAACGTATATAAAATTCAAGCCGGACGGCGAGATCTTTACCGAAACGCTTGTGTATGATTTTGAAGTGCTTTCCAGAAGACTGCGCGAACAGGCGTTTTTAAATGCCGGCCTTTCCATAACGCTGACCGATCTCAGAGAGAGCGACCCGGAAGAACAAAGGCAGGAAGTGTATTGCTACGAGGGCGGCATCAAATCCTTTGTGGAATACATAAATACGAGCAGAGGTCTGAACCCCGTTCAGAATGAGGTGATCCACCTTTCCACCACAAAGGGAGACAGGAGCGCTGAAGTTGCGCTCTGCTATACGGATTCATACAATGAGATTCTGCTTTCCTTTGCCAATAATATCAATACCATAGACGGCGGTACCCACGAAACGGGATTCAAAACCGCGCTGACCCGCGTATTTAACGACTACGGCAAAAAATTTAATATCCTGAAAGACAGCGATAAAAAACTTTCCGGCGACGATGTGCGCGAGGGTCTTACGGCAATCGTCAGCGTAAAGCTTACGGAAGCGCAGTTTGAGGGGCAGACCAAAGGAAAACTCGGCAACACGGATATAACCGGGCTGGTTTCCTCTATGGTCTATGAAAAGCTGATGACCTATTTTGAGGAGAACCCGCAGACTGCAAAAACGATACTCAATAAAGCGCTTGACGCTTCCCGCGCAAGGGAGGCGGCAAGAAAAGCAAGGGATAACGCAAGAAGCAAGACCGGACTTGAAAATACAAGGCTGCCCGGCAAGCTTGCGGACTGCTCTTCCAACGAGCCGGAGCTTTGCGAGCTTTATATCGTTGAGGGTGATTCCGCGGGCGGTTCCGCCAAGGACGGCAGAGACCGTGTGCATCAGGCGATTCTTCCTCTATGGGGCAAGATGCTCAATGTGGAAAAGGCAAGGCTTGATAAAGTATACGGCAATGAAAAGCTGATGCCCATCGTTATGGCGCTCGGCACCGGAATCGGCGATGATTTTGATATTTCCAAGCTGCGTTACCATAAGATCGTGATCATGGCGGACGCCGATGTGGACGGCGCGCATATCAGAACGCTGCTTTTGACCTTCTTTTTCAGATATATGAAGCCGCTTGTTGAGGGCGGGTACGTTTACCTTGCCCAGCCGCCTCTTTTCAAGGTTACAAAGGGCAAAAAGAATGCCTATGCTTTTTCCGACGAGGAAAGGGACAGCCTGATTGAGGAAATGGGCGGCCAGTGCGATGTGCAGCGTTACAAAGGTCTTGGTGAGATGGATCCCGAACAGCTTTGGGAAACGACGATGGATCCGGAATTCAGAACGATGCTGCGCGTTACCGTTGAGGACGCACAGCAGGCGGACGAGACATTCAGTATCCTGATGGGCGACAATGTGGAGCCCCGCCGCGATTTCATAGAAAAAAACGCAAAATATGTTCAAAATCTGGATGTATAAAAAACGGTGCTGAACTTTTAAATATAACGATTTTTATCACAATCCCTCCGGATTGGCTACGCCAACCCACCGGCTGCGCAACCCTTTTGTCGCTGCGCGACATTTCCCCCGGTAGGGGAATCTTCTTTACACAAGGGAGGCGAAGTTGTAGCCATAGTGCTGTTGTTTAAATCGGCTCCCCTGTGTAAGGGGAGCTGTCAACAGAGTTGACTGAGGGGTTGTAATCATAAAACAAATACGTATTTTCGGAGGTTAAAATGGCAGACGATATAGTGCGTTATGACAACCAAAAGATCTTAGATGTTGAAATAAACAAGGAAGTGCGCAAGGCTTTTCTTGATTATTCCATGAGCGTTATCGTTCAGCGTGCGCTGCCCGATGTAAGGGACGGCTTAAAACCCGTGCACAGGCGTATTCTTTACACGATGTTTGAGAATAACCTTTACCCGGACAGGCCTTACAGAAAGTGCGCGGATACCGTCGGTTCCGTTCTGGGCCGCTATCATCCGCACGGCGACGCATCAGTTTATGACGCTATGGTAAGGCTTGCGCAAAGCTTTTCCATGAGATATATGCTTGTTGACGGCCACGGCAACTTCGGTACGGTTGACGGCGACCCGCCGGCGGCATACAGGTATACGGAATCCCGCATGAGCAAGATCAGTATGCGCATGCTGCAGGATATTGACAAGGATACCGTTGATTTTCAGCCGAACTATGACGACCGTTTAAAGGAACCCACCGTTTTACCCACAAGATTTCCAAATCTGCTTGTAAACGGCACATCGGGTATCGCCGTAGGTATGGCAACGAACATTCCGCCGCACAACATGAAAGAAGTGGTGGACGGCGTAAATTATCTGATAGATCACCCGGACTGCGACACGGCGGAGCTGATGCAGTTTATAAAAGGCCCCGATTTTCCCACGGCGGGAATCATCATGGGCACCAAAGGTATAAAGGAAGCCTATTCCACCGGCAGGGGCAAGATCTATATCCGCGCGCGTGCAGAGATCGTTGAGGACAAGGCGGATCATTACAAGATCATCATCACCGAGCTTCCCTATCAGGTAAAAAAAGCGGAGCTGATCACAAAGATCGCAGAGCTTGCAAAAGAAAAACGCCTGGAAGGCATCTCCGGCATCAAAGACCTTACAAACAGAAAGGGCATGCACGTTGAGATCAGCTTAAAAAGAGACGCAAACGCGCAGGTCGTGCTCAACAATCTTTATAAAATGACGCAGATGCAGATCACTTTCGGTGTGATCATGCTTGCGCTTGTTGACGGCGTTCCGAGAATTCTGACCTTAAAGCAGATGCTTCAGAACTATATAAAGTTCAGGGAAGAAGTCATCACCCGCCGCGTTACCTACGATCTTAAAAAGGCGCAGGCAAGGGCGCATATTTTAGAGGGCCTGAAAAAAGCCATAGATATTGTGGATGATATCATTGCCACGATCCGTTCCTGCAAGGGCGGCAAGGCAGAGGCAAAGCAGGCAATCATGGAAAAGTTTGAGTTTGACGATCCGCAGGCGACCGCGATAGTCAATTTCCAGCTTGGACAGCTTGCCGGGCTGGAGATAGAAAAGATCGTGAACGAACTTGAAGAACTTGAAAACAGGATAGCCGATTACACGGATATTCTTCAGCACGAGGAAAGAGTTTTCAACATCATCAAAGAGGAATCCGCAGAGATCGTGGATAAATTCGGAGACGACAGAAAAACGGAGATCAGCGCCGTTATCGGCTCTGTTGACGATGAGGATCTTATCCCCGTGGAAGAGAGCATTCTTACCCTTACGAATATGGGTTATATGAAGCGCATGACGGTGGATACCTACAGGGCGCAGAACAGGGGCGGCAGAGGCATCATGGGCATGAGCCGCCGCGAAGAGGACGTTGCCAAAACGATGTTCACCTGCTCTTCGCACGATGTTGTGTTCCTTTTCACCAACACGGGCAAGGTATTCCGCAAAAAGGCGTATGAGATACCCGCTTCCTCAAGGACGGGCAAGGGCATGAATGTTGTGAACCTTCTGCCGCTTGAAAAGGGAGAGACCGTCTCCGCCATGGTCAAGATACCGCAGGAGGAGAGCCGCCGTTACCTTTGCATGGTCACGAAGAAGGGAATCATCAAAAGAACGGATATTGACGAATATAAACATATCCGCCAGAGCGGCATCATTGCGATCAATCTTGACGAGGGCGACGAGCTTGCCTATGTTGAGATAACGGACGGCACAAGAAAGCTTGTTGTGGCAACGCACGGCGGCATGTGCATCTGCTTTGATGAAAACGACGCCCGCCTGATCGGCAGAACGGCAAGGGGCGTGCGCGCCATAAGCCTTGACGAGGACGATTATGTGGTTGGCTTTGCCGCGTCGCTTGACGGCTATACGCTGCTGACCGTTTCTGAAACGGGCTTCGGCAGACGAAGTGATTTTGAAGATTACCGCGTGCAGAACCGCGGCGGCAAGGGGCTTATCAATTACCGCACGGATCAGTTCGGCAAGGTTGCCATGATCGCACCCGTAAAGGACGATGACGATGTTATCATGATAACGAGCGACGGTATCGTGATCCGCACGCACGCGGATCAGATATCCACCTTTAAGCGGCCGAGCAAGGGCGTTAAGGTAATGCGCGTAAACGAGGGAGAGAAGATCGCCACGATCTCCGTTGTGGACAGGCTTGATGAGGAGCCTGAAGGCGAACCGCAGGAAACCGAAACGGAGACCGCCGGTGCGGAAAACGAATGATCACAGTTTATAAAGAATACGATCATGAATAACTACAGACAAAGAGGGCTGCACACGCAGCCCTCTTTTTTCCCCAACTTAGACTCACCTATATAGTTGTAAAAAGCGCACGGTTTGCAGAAACGAAGCCTTTAGCCGCGGCAGGCAAAAAAATAATATTAAAGCAAAATCTGCCTATCATATTAATAATATATTAAATAAATATTTTTTGTTGAAATCAGGCGTTAAATGTTATATAATGTTTCCGTGTTATATCAAAACAGGGCGGCGCGGCAACGTGTCAAAGAGGTGAATAGTGATGAACGATTCTTCTTTTGATGTTGACGAGATACTTAAGCAGGTTAGGAAAAGAAGAGAAGAAAACGAGGCGCAGATAAAAGCGCAGAGCGCGGGCATACGGGAAAGCCAAAAGCCTGCGGATAAAAAGGCAGATACACCGAAAAAAGAAGCGGCTGTAAATACAAAAGCCGAAAACCCAAAAAAACCGGCGGCAGAGCCTCCGCACATGGTAAAACAACAGGAAAAGCCGCCTGTTAAAAAAGAAAGACCGGCTCAAAGCGCAGCGCGCGCCGAAAGCGTTGCAGGCAGCGCACCCAATCAGGCGCCTGCAGCGGAAAAGGCTGCTGCACCGCAGAGAAAAAACACGGAAAACATCGGAAAAGAGCAGCCGCAGGTTTCGGCAAATCCTGCGCCTGCGGTGCATTATGATACGGATGAAAACGGCAACGTAAACATTATGAATTATGCCGAAATCCCGCAGACCGCGCAGAAAAAAACAAAAAAAGCAAAGAAAAAGGCTTCAAAGCTTACAAAAATATTAAGAGCGGTAATCGCAATTTTGCTTGTTTTGATCATAGCGGGCGGCGCCGGCATATATATTTATATGAACAACATTCTCAACAGCGCAACCGAAAACCCGGAGCAGACGCAGACGCTTGATGAATGGACCGGCATGGATGTGCTTGTTGAAAATTTTGATCCCATTAACGAGGACGAATATGCGGCTTCATACCGCGATATGATAAGAAAATGGTATTATAACGGCTCCCCGGCGTCCTCCACCCACGTGCTCAACGTGCTGCTGATCGGCGAGGATACAAGGGACGAGGAGATAACAGACCGGGATACAAGAGCCGATTCGGCTATCATCGCAAGCGTGAATATCGATACCCAGCAGATCACGCTGACCTCCATACTGCGCGATTCCTACATTTATTATGAGGTCACGGAGGGCGACGAGGACAGCGGCCGCTACGGCAAGATAAACGAGGCGATGTACTACGGCGGTATAGATTGCTATATCAGAGCCGTGGAAAACAATTTTAAAATCAACATCGATAATTACGTTATTGTTAATTTTGACAGCTTTGAAAGCATCATAGATACACTGGGCGGCATAACCGTTGAAATGACCGCCGCGGAGATCAGAGAGATAAACAACCATCCTTCGCGCTACGGAAACGTAAGCATAGACGCCGAGGAGGGACTGGTTGACCTCAGCGGTGAACAGGCGCTTGCCTATTGCAGGATCCGCTATATCGATTCGGATAACGCAAGGGCGGACCGCCAGAAAACGGTGCTGCTGAAAATATTTGAAAAGATGAAGAACGCATCAACCGTTAAGTCGCTTGAAGTGGCAAACAATCTTTTGCCGTATGTTAAAATGGGCTTTTCCAAATCCGAGCTGCTTGACATCGGTTCCTATGCGCTCGGCCACGGCTGGCTGAGCTTCCAGACGAATACGCAGACCGTGCCGGAAAACACGACCGATGAGAACGGAGAGGTGATCACCACCTGCCGCGGCGGCAACTATTACGGCGCTTGGTGCTGGAAAGTGGATCTGCCGCTCTCGGCGCAGCTTATACAGCAAAGCATCTACGGCAAAACAAATATTACCCTTGCGCAGAACAGGGTTGATTTTGACGATCTTCCTCTTTACTGATGATCTTATAAAAGGAGTTAAGTTAAAATGCCAGAAATAACCACGGTTTTGGGATTCTCAATCAGGCTTCTCATAGCAGTGGGGCTCGGAATACTCATAGGCGCCGAGCGCCAGCTTACCAAGCACAGAACGGGTATTCTTACAAATGTTATCGTGTGCGTGGGTTCCTTTGCGTTTACTGCGTTTTCCTATCTTGCTCAGGATTCGAATGCAGACGTTACCCGTATCGCCGCGCAGATTGTTTCCGGCATAGGTTTTCTCGGCGCCGGCGTTATTATAAGCGACGGCACAAAGATAAAAGGAATCAACACGGCGGCGTCGATTTGGGCGTCCGCATCCGTGGGCATTCTCTGCTGCCTGGATAAATGGTGGTTTGCCGCGCTGGTTGCCGGCACGATCGTGCTTTCTCATCTTGTGATCCACCCCATAACGGAATTTATTTCAAAAAAGCAGAAATATAATAAGGAAAAATCAGATAAGCAGGAAACCTTTTACCGCATTACGATCGTCAGCACAGAGGAAAATGCCGTTGAGATAAAAAAGAACATCATAGAATATTTCCGAGAGCTGGACGACGTTTTGCTCAGAAACCTCGAGATGATAGATCTTGACGGCGGCAGCGTAAAAGTTCACGCGGATTTTTCAACCAAGCGCAAAAACAACGAGCTTGTGGAACACATCATAACCCATGTGGGCAAGCATGAGGATATTATCTCCACCGGCTGGAAGCATATGTGATACATAAAAAAGCAGCTCACAGGAGCTGCTTTCAGACTGTCGATAAAGTCGGCTGAATCGCGCGATATATGCTTTACATATTCAAAGCAAAGAAAAGCAGCAAAACATAGAATAGCAATTTAATCGTAAAGAAATAAATGTTAAAAAACAGTTAAATGGCGCATGAACCAAGTGTTCATGCGCCATTTGCGCTTTCCGTTTTTTGCTCGGGGGCAGTACCGTTGTACGGCACCCGCTCGCAAGAAAACGAAATTCAGCTCGATTTCTCGAAGTCTCCTCAGCGTGTAGGATTGCCCACTCTTCTAAATTTACACCTTTTTTTCTACACGCTGAGACCGCTCTTCCAAAAGGAAGAGCGGTCCGGGTATCAATGCCGTTCATACAAGGCATTGGGGATATTACTTATCCTGATCTTTTTTCTTATCTTTCTTTTTGCCCGCCTGAGAGGCTTTATTAAGGCCGTAAGTGATCAGAATGATAACGCCGATAACAAGGAAGATGCCTACCATGCCGATAGCCATTATGGGAAGCGTTTCTTTCCAGGAATCGGGGTGAAGCTCAAGCGCCATTGCCAAAGCGCCTATTTTTGCGATCAAATTATACATACAGGCACCTCCGTCAGATTATTTCTTCAACAAGGGTGAGGATAAGGCCGCCGGCGATAACCGAAGCGATCTGACCGGAAACGTTTACGCTTATGGACTGCATAAGCAGGAAGTTTTGGTTATCCTCTTTCAGACCCATCTGGTTTACAACACGTCCGCTCATCGGGAATGCGGAAATACCGGCAGCACCGATCATCGGATTGATCTTCTTGCCCTTCGGCAGGAAGATGTTGAGTATTTTTGCAAAGAATACGCCGCCTGCCGTATCAAATACGAAAGCAACAAGGCCGAGCGCAAGGATAAGGATCGTCTGCCACTGCAAAAAGTCCTCATAATGCATTCTGGAAGCAACGGTAAGGCCAAGCAGGATCGTGATGATATTTGCAAGGGAGTTCTGCGCCGTTTCCGAAAGCGCGTTGAGCACGCCGCATTCACGGATCAGGTTACCGAACATCAGGAAGCCTACGAGCGCAACGGATTTGGGAGCTACCAGACCCGCAACGATCGTAATGATGATCGGGAACAGGATCTTTGTAAGCTTGGAAACCTCGCCCGGCTGATATTTCATTCGGATCAGGCGCTCTTTTTTGGTTGTGCAGAGCTTGATTACCGGCGGCTGGATAATGGGAACGAGCGCCATATAAGAATATGCCGCAACCATGATCGGGCCGAGATATGCGGAGTTGAGCTCCTGCGCAACGAAGATGGATGTGGGGCCGTCCGCCGCGCCGATGATGGCAATGGAAGCCGCATCCCTGAAATCAAAGAAGAACGACGCGATAAAGAATGTAAAGAAGATACCGAACTGCGCCGCCGCGCCGAAGAGCATCAGCCACGGATTTTTGAGCAGCGGGCCGAAATCGATCATGGCGCCGATGCCGATAAACAACAGAAGCGGAAACAGCTCATTTGAGATACCCGCATTAAACAAAACGGTGATCGGCCCCTCTTCCGTTGAGCCTGCCTGCGTGATCGCGCCCGAAAGCGGCAGGTTTACAAGAATGGTGCCGAAGCCCATTGGCAAAAGGAGCGTCGGCTCCATTTCTTTTTTGATCGCAAGGAAAACGAGAAGCCCGCCGATAGCGATCATTACGACTTGCTGCCAAACAATATTTCCGAAATTGGAAAAGAGATTGGCAAACGTGTCCAAAACGCTTAGATTAATCATTTTTACCTCCGGTTATACATTTATTTCCACATTGATCCCAAGCAGATCTTTATTGGAATCAAGTATCGGTTTAATGACCTCGCTCAGGAAATCCGCCGTTTGCTGCGGCGCCCTGCCGACGAAGTTTTCCGGTTTCATCGTGGCAAGGATCTCTTCCTTGCTCATCTTAAATTCCGGATCTGCGGCAATGCGGTCTATCAGGTCATTTTTTCCGCCCTGCATTTTAACCACCTCTGCCGCCGCCATGGAATGAACGCGAATCCGCTCATGCAGCTTTTGGCGGTCGCCGCCTTTCTTTACCGCGTCCATCAGAATATTTTCCGTTGCCATAAACGGAAGCTCGCTCATAAGCCTTGCATGTATTACCTTGGGGTAAACAACAAGCCCGCTTGTAACATTTATGTAAAGATCCAGGATACCGTCCGTTGCAAGGAACGCCTCGGCAACAGACACACGCTTGTTGGCGCTGTCGTCCAGCGTTCTTTCAAACCACTGGGCGGACGCTGTCCACGCCGGGTTGAGCGCGTCTATCATAACATAGCGCGAAAGCGACGCGATCCTTTCACTCCTCATGGGATTCCTTTTATACGCCATTGCGGAAGAGCCGATCTGATGCTTTTCAAACGGTTCCTCTATCTCTTTCAGATTCTGAAGCAGCCTCAGATCGTTTGAAAACTTGCAGCAGGACTGCGCAATGAGCGCAAGGCAGTTGCAAACGATCGTATCCAGCTTTCTTGCGTAAGTCTGGCCGCTTACCGGGAAGCAGGCTTTAAAGCCCATTTTTTCGGCGATCTTTCTGTCCAGCGCCTTGCATTTTTCGTGGTCACCGCCAAAGAGCTCAAGGAAGGACGCCTGCGTGCCCGTTGTGCCCTTGGAGCCGAGCAGCATCAGCGTATCCAGCACATGCTCCACCTCGTTATAATCCATAACAAGATCCATGAGCCAGAGCGTTGCTCTCTTGCCTACGGTTGTGGGCTGCGCCGGCTGAAAATGGGTAAAGCCGAGGCAGGGCATATCCTTATACTTGTCCGCAAATGCAGCCACGCCGGCTATTGCGTTTACAAGCTTTTTCCGAATGAGCAAAAGCGCCTCGCGCATCGTGATGACATCCGTATTATCGCCAACATAGCAGCTTGTTGCGCCAAGATGGATAATGGGCTTTGCCTTGGGGCACTGATCGCCGTATGCGTGCACGTGCGCCATAACATCATGGCGGAACTCCTTTTCATAAGCCGCAGCCGCTTCATAATCAATATCTGCGGCATGTGCCTTTAATTCATCTATCTGTTCCTCGGTGATATTCAGACCAAGCTCGCGCTCCGCTTCCGCAAGGGCGATCCACAGCTTGCGCCACGTTTTGAATTTGAAATCCGGCGAATAGATATACTGCATCTCCTTGCTTGCATAGCGCGCATTGAACGGAGAATTATATGTGTTGTTCGGCATCAGTCCAACCCCGTTCTCTTCATCATCTCCGCATAGGCGTCCTCAACGCCGCCGAGATCACGGCGGAAGCGGTCCTTATCCAGCTTCTCATGTGTTTTGATATCCCAGAAGCGGCAGGTATCCGGGCTGATCTCATCTGCAAGCACGATCTTGCCGTCTGAGGTTTTGCCGAATTCAAGCTTGAAATCGATCAGCTCTACGCCGATAGAAGCAAAATATTCTTTAAGAACATCGTTTACCTTGAATGCCATCTCTTTGATCGTATCCACTTCTTCCCTTGTGGAAAAGCCGCAGGAGATCGCGTGATATTCCGAGATGAGCGGATCATCAAGCTCATCGCATTTATAGGAAAACTCAATGGACGGAGCAACGAAATCCATGCCCTCTTCAAGGCCGAGCCTTTTGCAGATAGAGCCTGCGGCACGGTTTCTGATGATGACCTCAAGCGGAATGATCTTTACCTTTTTAACTGCCGTTTCCCTGTCTGAAAGCTCCTGAACAAAATGGGTGGGTACGCCGTGCTTTTCAAGGATCTGCATAAGGTAGTTGCTCATTTTGTTGTTTACAACACCCTTGCCCACGATGGTGCCTTTCTTTTTGCCGTTAAAGGCAGTGGCGTCGTCCTTGTAATCCACGATCACAATATCGGGATCATCGGTTGCCCAGACCTTTTTTGCCTTGCCCTCATAGAGCTGCTCTGTTTTAGTCATTTATATATCCTCCAAACTTCTAAAATGATTAAGCTGCCGGGAGTCGAACCCGATATGCTGAAAATGCGCCGGTGCGGCGTCTT
>URED01000033.1 GCA_900546785.1 uncultured Oscillospiraceae bacterium
CATATGAGATCTCATTTTCCCCATCCGTGATCTGTGTTAGCTGCCTGCCGCGCCATGACAATTCCCGGTCATCTACTGAAACCGGATTGCCGATCTCATCATAGGTTATGGTATACCCGTTAAACTGTGTGACTAGATCGCTCCATACGCCGTCGCCATACTGCCAGGTTTGTGTATCCACTGCTTCTCCAAGCTCGCCGGTAGTATAGGCATATTCTTTCATTTCTGTTATATTGCCGTTGGAGTAAGAATAGGTGTAGGTCTTTCCCGCCCGCTCATCATTTGCGCGGACAAGCTGATTCAGGGAATCATACTCATAACTTGAGGTATATGTGCCGTCTGTTACGCTTAAGATATTTCCGATATTATCGTAAGTATAACTGTAGGTTCCGGCAGGGGTTGATACGGATTTTACAAGGGTAGTGGTTTTATCCGATCCCACATCCTCATAGGTATAAGCATTGTTGAAAGAGCCGATCTTTCTATTCGTCAGTCTGCCGAGCGGATCATATGTATAGCTTACCTTTTCCGCGCCATTCCACGTTACGCCGTAGATCTGATCCGGCATCTCCCCTTTGGAGATCGTGCCGTACCGATAGCCGATATTCTGCGTGCCCAGCGGCGAATAATGCCTTATGCCGGTCAGATAATTCGTTTTACTTGCATAGGTGAAATCCGTGTAGGAACGCAGGGTACCTCCGCTCATTGCCGTGCCCGTATATTCACGCTGGGAAACAACCCGGTCTGCAAGGTCATACACAAATCTTGTATTCGTATTTGTATAATAATCCGTTATCTGCGCAACGCTGCCGTTATTGCCGTAAGAATAGGTTACTCTTTGGCTGTTATTTCCATTGTACCTTGTTTGCGTCTGCCGGTCAAGACTATCATAAGAAAATTCAATATAATCTCCGTTTCCGTAAGTCTGTTTTGTCATTAATCCTGCGTCATTATACTGAATGGTTGAGAGCGTGCGCCAATTCGTGCCGTTGCCGACGTAATTTGCCGTTGTTTTGCCGAAGTGGTCATACGCAAACTTATACTGAAGATGATCGTTGACATTTATGCTTTGCAGCAGATCATTGGAATACGAATAATGATTTGTTACGCCGCCGGAAGATACGGAAAGCAGGGCATCGTTATTTGCATCATAGGTATACTGCGTTAACAGGTTGCCGATCTGCTCGGACACACGACTTCAGAAATTACCGAAATGTATTATGTAAAGCGAAATGATGAAATGCTGAAAGGCATCACCGATGGGTTTGAGATATAACTTATTGCAAAAACATAATGTTAATTATGCCACAACCATTTTCCCTTAATTCCAGATAAATAATAGTAAAGTGCATCTCCATCAAGTGAACTTGGATACGCTTCCACATATAAGTAATATTTTTCACCATATATATCAGTAAAACATCTAACGGGTTCAGATGTATTTTCTTTTCTTGAATAAAAAGAGGTCAGCAATTCATCATATACGAAATACACCTTCTCTTCATTCAGATAATTTTTAGGAAATGCTTTTTGCAGTGTTTCTTCATAAATTTTTTTGCTTAGAAGAAAGAATGTAGTGTCATACTGCCAATTCCATATAATTCTTCTTACATCAAACCATTTATCAATAGTTTTAAGTGCGCCTATATCTAAATTATCGTCTAAAAAATGCTTTACATTTATAAAATAATTTACTGTTTCAGCAATATGTTCACTATCAGTTATCTTTAAAAAATTAACATTTGGATGTACGTGAATACATCCACTGCAATCTTTTATTACATCTTCGTAACAGTTTTTAATTAAATTGTTTTGATTGACCATAGACTTAAGTTGTGACTCAAAATCAGCACAGTTCATAATGATTTCCTCATTTTCACATAAAATATTCTTAACTTGTTGTTTAAGAACAAGTTCATTATACACAATTCATTTTGTATTGTAAACTAAATTGATGCTTTATTGATGCTATACAGGACGGAAAGGTTGGATTTAACGGAAAAGTTGGACTGTTTGAAGACTGTTTTGAGCATCAAAAAAGGGCGTGCAGACCGCGCGCCGTAAGGAAATTGAGAAATATATAAAACAAAAAAGAGCCTTGAAACCGCGCGGTTGAGCGAAATTTCGAGGCTTTTGTTTTTGGCAGGGGCAGAAGGCAGTCTATGCCCTCTTGCGGCGACCCGGAAAAATCGGCGGGCTTGCGCTTTTCCTTGATTTTTCCGACCGCTGCGCCAACAAACGCTCCCTTCATCTGCCACCGGCAGCGGTCGCGTGTGTTGCCCGGCACGCGCGTGCCTCGTTTCAAGAATTTTACGCACAGACAAAAAAATACAGGCACCGCAAAAGCGATGCCTGTATTTCTGGCAGGGGCAGAAGGACTTGGCGTATGCTGCGGCGTTGCCTTGCATACTGATGGCTCGGCGACCGAAATTCTGCGAATTTCAGTACCCGCCTCACCGCTCTTCGCTAAAAACAGTTCACCGAACTGTTTTCTTAACGCTCAGACCCTCTCGGGTTCAAGTCCTCCAATCTTTCTAACGAAAATCAAAAAGAGCCGCAATTTGCGACTCTTTCTGATTTTGGCAGGGGCAGAAGGACTTGAACCCTCGGCACGCGGTTTTGGAGTGGGACGCGGTCTTTAGAACCGCGTGTCGATTTTTACAAGGATTCAAGCCAAATTTAGATAAAAAATTAAGCATCAATCCTGCGATTGATGCTTTTTTGATGCTATTGAAAAATTCATTATTGATTATTTAACAAATCAAATATTCTTTTCTGTCCGTTAAGTATGAATTCTGAAATTTTGTCTCCGTCAACATCAAATGGAGTTTCGGAAATACATTTCCTTATAAGTTCATCGGTGATTACAGGAATATTGAGATTACTAAACAGCCTAAACGCCTCTGCATTACTCTCTAACAAATCGATAAACAAATCAATGAGCGTATCGTTTTTACGCTCTATAAACCTTGGGTATCCACGGGAAATTAAAGCAATATTGTTATCATAATTTGGGGCAAGCTTTACTATATCCCCTGTTTTGGGATCTCTTAAAACGCCGTAATTTTTTGTATGGCGATCCATATTCATACAAACCGTATCAAGGTAAATGAGTTTCAAATAATCTTCTGTCAGATCCTTTGAAATACTATAAAAAACATCAAAGTTTTTGGCGTAATCCTCATCATCACCTACAAGAGATTCTGCCGACTCAAAATTATATCTGCCGTTTTCGGTAAAATCCTTTGTTCTGATATAGCCACCATCCAACTCATAATACGCCATATTAAAGCCCAATGACGAGCCCAATTTGCAAATAAATAACTCGGAAAACAATTCGTTATCACTGCCGGACTTATACATCCACCAAGCGCCGTCAATAAGGCGCCAGCACTTCTCATAACTTCCGATATTAGTGAGTTCCGGCGTCCTTGACGGCTTTTGATTGAAACTGTCCGGATCACCGCGAAGCGCAAGACTGTCGAAATAATTCTCTTTAAAATAGACATCATCCCAAGTTAAATCAGAGCCGTCTTCACAAAACCAAAAATTATCCGTAATTGTAACGGCATTAACCGCAAGCACCGTACTTATCTCATCTTTATTCTGTAGGCGAAGTGCTTTCTTCAAGAGCCTTGAATTTGCACGATGAGAATCAATGGCGCGACCTTTTAACCAAACAAAAACATCATCACATCTGTTGAAAAATAAGGGCGCAAGTTTCTCATTTTTATCAACCACAACACCATTTTTTATCGTGACAACAGGAATATCCGCTGACAAGATTTTTCCATTAAGGTTTTGCATTGTTCTCACCACCAATCTTTTCTACATTATAACATCAGTTGATAATGTTAGCAAGTTATATTCGTCTAATGAAATTCACTTTAATACTAAACAAGACAGAGGTGCAAAATTCGATCCACCCCTACCTTATATTTTGATGAGTAACAATATAAAAGTCATTTTGAATTTTAAACTTTAATATGAGTCCACTTTTTTCTTTTTCAGATTTTTAGTCCGTTCTGCTCAATACTCTTACTCATCAATACTTTCAATTTCGCCTGCCGCTTTCATATCGGACACGCTGTACTGATGCAATGGTAGCGCTAAGGATAGGGATTAATAAAATAAAACAAAAAATAAGCCTGCTTGAATGGGCAGGCAAAAAGTTATTTTGACTTTTTAATATTATTATAAAAAATATCTTTAAGATAGTCAACTATACCATTAGCGGCATGGATAGTTGCTATCATAAGTTCATCCTTATCAATCGATGAAAAATCGATATCATAATTATTAAATCGAATAAGCTGTGAAATAAATAACCTTTGTGTTCTTCCGTTCCCCTCTCTGAAAGGGTGGATCATATTTGTAACACAGTAGAAATCAACAATATTATCAATAAATTCATCAAATGATTTATTTTGAAAATAATCGTTATCTTTCAAACGCATAAAGCATGCGTTCATTAAATCAGAAATCTGATCTGCCGAAGCAAACTTTGTTCCTTTTTTACTGATATTAACAGTTCGGTATTCACCTGCCCAATCATAAATATCTTCAAATAAATATTTGTGAATTAACTTGTAATGTTCAACATCAAAAGTATCACTGATAGGATTGAGTTCAAGTTCGCTTGCTTTTGCAAAAGTCACAGCGCCCTCAAACTCTTTGAGTTTGTTTTCATCAGTAATACCCAATTTATTTATTAAGCAGGTTGTGCCCTCATAACAATTACTTGTGGAAGAATCAATGCTATAACTCATTATACGTTAATATCCTGATGATTTTTAATGATCTCAATATACTGCGCCATAGTTATTTCTTTATTAAGAAGTTTTTTGCACAGCTCTTTATAATCATCAGAGATGACAAAGCCTTCCATTTCAAGAGAAGCTGCGGCGCTGTTTATCGCCTTTTCATTTGAAATATACAAAACAATCCCTCGCAACTTTATTTTAGTTTATTATAAAACAAATCTGCTGATTTATCAACAGATTTTCATTTTATTTATGACTATAACCGAGTCAATTGCATCCAAAAACTCTTTGACTAAGTTCATATACTTTACCACCCCTGCCTTATATTTTGATGAGTAACAATATAAAAGCACTTTGAAATTTTAACCTTTAATATATACCCAGGTCTTCCCTTTTCTGATCTTGACAAGTTTACCCATCGATACAAATCCTGATAAGATTCGATTAGCTGTCGCGGATGAAACATTTAAAAGTCTTCTAACATCTGCATTTAGGATATAGTTATTTTCATTTAAGAAATCAGAGATTACGCTCCATCGGTAATCATTTTTGTCTGTACCGGACTTATTAGGCTTATTGCCGTCCATAGTTTCAAGCAAAGCGTCTTTTATTGCAGACAGCATAAATTCGATAAAAGCCGTAGAATCCGCGGCGTCATTGGAATCATTGATAGCCTTGTAGTATTCGCTTTGCCTGTCATGAATGATGGATTCCACAGGAATCCACGCAAAGATCGGATTCCATTTAGATAAGAGCAGCGTATGCCACAATCTGCCGACTCTGCCGTTGCCGTCTGAAAACGGATGTATCACTTCAAACTCATAATGAAAAACGCAGCTCTTAATGAGCATCGGCAACGCACTGTTTTTGACCCATGAAAGCAATTTCATTACCAAATCGGGAACATACTGCGGTAAAGTACCAAAATGAAGCACATTCCCTTTTGCATCAACTACGCCTACAGGTTTGGTGCGAAACATACCGGATTCGCTGACAAGACCGCGCATCATGATACCATGCGCAAACAGCAGAGCGTCCACCGAATAAGGATCAAACTCATCGAGATGTTCATATATCTCATAAGCATTTTTTACCTCTGCAATATCTTTTGGCGGAGCGATTACTCTTTTGCCTGAAATTACAGCGGTTACCAGATCTATGCTTAAAGTATTTTGTTCTATGGCAAGGGACGAATAGATTGTATTGATTCGGTTAGTTCTTCTTAAAGTAGGACTGATTGTCAACTTTGAACTGACGCTTACTATTCCGACAAGACGAGATATTTCGGTTACTTCGTTTAATATCCTGTCTGTAATTTTAAACGGATATTCGTTCATATTATCACCGATTCAAGTATACCATTTCATCAATCAAAAATCAACTCATCAATCATTTTATGTTGATTGATGAGTTGATCTCATTTTACGAACTTTAAATTTAATACCATTTATTGATCCACCCATCAGCATCAGTAGCGGACTGTGTTGTAGTATCACTGGCAGGAACCGTTGTAGGCTCTGTTGTGGTTGTATTCTTTGTAGGATTTTCTGAAGTTGTATTTTCATCTACATCGGGTTCAAATACAACCTCATTATCATCTGAGGAACCACCGCTGCTTGAATGACCATTTGTATTGCTTGATGTGTTTTGATTTGAAAACACTGTAGTTTCTTCTTTAGTAACAAATTCGCCGTTGCTTTTTGTTACAGCAGTTCCGTCAGCATTAGTCTCGATTTCGGCAAATACCTTTTCTCCGTTCTGTGCCGTAACAGTTTCTCCGTTTTCATCCGTTACAGTTTCATAGAAGTGAGTTGAGCCTTCATTATCCGTAACAGCAGTAGTTGAAATATTTTCACTACTGCTGTTTACGGAACAGGAAACTAAGGCGCCGCATAACAACACTAAAGAAAATATAATGATTAGTTTCTTTTTCATTTGTACCTCTTATCCGAACGGCCAAGTAGTTGGATTATCATCAGTCGGTCCGCTTGTTGTTATAACATCAACCGTTTTAAATTCATTTATTTCGGTTTCCGGCTTTTCGTAATATTCCTTTTTCATGATCACACCTCCTCATATAGTTTTGCAAGCGTGTTCTTCGTGTTTTGATCTATTTCGTCATCCGCAAGAACGGCGTTTGCAACCTGGTTGAAGCTGCGTGTTGTAACATCGGAGTAGAAGTATCTGCCGTCTATCTTAACATACGCTCTTGCCGTTACTTCCGTATCATAGGACGCCTGCGGAATATCCGTAAACACAAGATTAAACGTTGTTGTCTCGTCCTCATGCGTTAAGCGGTTGTATGCAACAAGTTGCAATACGCTTTCACCGTCTATCTGTTCAACCGTCAGGTCATTTCCGTCCTGCTCACCGGCGGCATAGACAAAGCCATATTCCTCAACCTCTTTTTTCTGCGTATCATAGAATGAATAGCCGAACCTCAGACCGGCATCGGTAACCCTTATTGATCCGCCCATAGCGTTAACATCAATAAATTCAAGACCGTTTGATTCTGCATATTTCTCTCCGTATGAACCTTTATCACCTTGAATTGTCAACGTTGTATTTTGGGGCACATAAGTGCAGTTTGTTAATTTATCAGATACCACAACTACAGCATTTTCTGTCACAGGCAGACTTTCAGCCGTTTCAAGTTCAGGAGCGTAAAGATAATTTACACCGCTCTCATACAATGCGTTTTCTCCTATTGTTTTAAGATTAGGCAAATCAAGCTCAGTAAGTCCGCTTGTATAAGCCAAGGTTTCATCTGATAAAGTTTTCAGTATTGGCGCATATATAGTTTTTAAATTTGTATTTTGTGCATAAGTATCATTCCAAGTACTATATGAAGCAAAAACCTTATTTCCCATTGTTTCCAAGTTTGGAGCATACAATTCACTTGCAGTACTGTTAACAAACACTTCATCACCCAAAACTTTTAGTGAATCAAATTGGATATTTCCTAACGAATATGTGTCATAGAATGCCTGATAACCAATCTGCTTGACCTTTGGCATATTTATATCAGACAGCATATAACAGCACATAAAGGTTTGCTCTGGTGTATTTTGAAGTTTGGGCAAATCTATCTTCGTTAAAGTTGAACACCATTCGAAATTACATTTACCATCCATTCTTAAAAGGTTTGGCAATGAAATCTTTCTTAGATTGTCACAGTATGCAAAGCCCATGTCACCCATAATTTCAACGTTAGGCGCATAAACATCCCTTAAAAACCAGCAGTTTTCAAAAGCGCTACTTTGAAGTTCAACCGCGCTGTCAAGTTGCACCTCTTCTAAACGATAACAATTATTAAACACTGAATTGGGTGCAACATTAAGAGACGGCATTTTTACTTTTGTTAAATATTTATTCTCACTAAATGAGGCATAACCGGCATAAGTCAGTTTCGGCAGATCAAGTTCGAACAAATTTGAATAATTCAAGCCTAAATCTTCAATTTTCTCGATATTTGGCGCATTTAAATAAACCAGAGGAGTACTCAGACCGGCTTCGCCGATGATTTTAAGACCCGGTGCAGTAAAATATCTGAGTATGAAACTGAAAAAAGCATAGTCTTCAATTTCCTTGACGGTATTTGGAAGAACAATTCCGAGAAGATGTTCTGATATATCCCATGCCTGCTGCGATTCTTCCATTTCTGCCGGATCAAAGTCATCATAAAACGCGTATTCTGCTACGCCTTTAACTGTTGTACCGTTTATCGTTTCAGGAACGATAATTTCATTTTTTTCGCCCGTATATCCTGTTATATATCCTCTATCGTCTATGGTGAAGTCGCTTTCATCAGCATAATATTCCATTTTGTACACTGCTGATGACGAAACACTTTTTGTTTTTCCGTCACTATAAGCAACAGCACGAATAGAGGTTGTTGATGAAACGGTCAAAGGCTCGGTATACAGTTCAGAGCGTTCCGCCGTTGGATAAGAGCCGTCAGTTGTGTAATAGATTTCTGCACCCGTATCAGAAGATAGTGAAAGTTCAAATTCATCATGGTAAGTTCCTGATGATACGGAAAATTCCGGTGCGGAGCAAACCTCATCCATTCCCACAATCTTCTGCATTTGTGGCATACCGTAGCCGTAATACAGATCTTCCGATTCTGCTTTTTCACCTAAATTACCGAAAGTAAAGCCAGACAATGAACTGTCTTTTATTTCAACATCTCTTAAATAAGGGCTTGAATAAGCGAGGTCATTTTTTGTAACACACGAATCTATTAGGACCTGTTTAATCTCTTCTACAGAATAATCCGGATATATGGTTAATGCCGCCGCGCTTGCCGCGGCTATAAATGGAGCAGCAAAGGAAGTGCCGTTTACATACTGCGGTTCATCAAGCGAAGCATTATATCCGTAAACCTCTACCTGATAACCCGGCGCCACAAAATCAATCTCCTCTCCGTAATTGGAAAGATAGCAGGGATTGCCTCTATAGTCTATAGCGCCAACGGTAAACACTTCGTCCATATTCGCAGGATAGTAATACTCAGCATCATCATTGTCATTCCCTGCCGCTACTACACAGATTACGCCGTTGCTGTATGCATCCTGAATTGCTTCTTTAATCAAAGAAGGTGTTTCGCCAATTCCATTCAGGCTTAGATTGATTATACCCGCGCCGTCTTCAACTGCTTTCTGAATAGATGCAGATATGGCAGAAACTGTACCGTATCCATCTCTGTTCATTGCTTTGTAGCCGATGATATTCACATTGGAAGCGGTATTATCAAGTAAGATGCTGGTAATATGAGAGCCATGATATACACTGGAAGGGCTTCCTACATCTGCCTGCGCAGTCTCTTCCTCTCCCGTATCACTGAGATTTATACCTGAATCAATAACACGGTTCGTAGATTGAAAATCTACTTTATGAAAGTTAATTCCTGTATCAATTAATGCAATATTAATTTCCGGTGCATCTATCGTTTCAAGATATTGCTTTGCATACTTACTGCCAAGCATGTCTGCGCCGTAAGAAAAGGTTTCATCCGCATTATATGAAGAACTTTGACTTTCAACGATTCCGTCCGTTTCAGCCCATTTAACATAATTTAGGGAATCATAATATTTAAGGGCGCCGGCTGCTTCTTCCGCTGTTTCGTACTAATAAATGTACACATCATCCGTACCATTTATCTTTTCAGCGCTGCCATAAGTTTCCGGCTCAATATTTGCCTTAACAATGACACGGCTGGCGGCGGAATCTTCAATGCTTTTATCCTCTTCCGCCTCCTCTTGATACAATTCCGATAATTCATCCACAACTGTATCAACTGCCGCGCCCGTATCGGCAAACACCGGGAAAGCGGTACTCAGTGAAGTTACGATCATCGTTAACGCTAACAATAAACTTATGGACTTTTTCATAACCAACACCCCTTTATTAAACAAATTCTTTAAAAAGTTAAAATATCCCAACTTTATTAAAGCAGAAACACGGGGACTTGCCAATCGCTTTGCATAAAACGGTATATCGCAATACGAAACAGGGAAAATATTTAAAGCTTTCGCGCGAAGCTGCAATGAGTATTAATAATCTTAAAACTTATATAAAAAACTGTTGTAATTATGGGCTTGAAGTGGTAAAATACCAAAGAATGGATAAATATATTCATAACAAAGTTTAATAAGGAGGATATTCGTGTGAGTGAACTTGCAATAAAAGATACCGAAGCGCGTAAAAGGCTCGTTTCACTGTTTGACGAAGGTATTTTTACCGAGATAGACGCTTTTGCAAAATCGTCAAACGGCGATGTAGAGGCAGCCGCCGGTTTCGGTACCGTAAACGGAGCTCCCGTATATGCGTTTTCACAGGATGTGTCGGTAAACGGCGGTTCCGTAAGCGTTGCTCAGTGTGCGAAAATCAAAAAGATCTATGATCTGGCTGCAAAAACGGGCTGCCCCGTTGTTGGTATCTATGATTCCAACGGCATGAGCCTCAAAGAGGGCTTTGAAGGGCTTTCCGCTTACGGAGAGATCGTTAAGGCGTCTACCCGTGTTTCGGGCGTTGTGCCGCAGATCTCCGTCATAGCCGGCGCGGCTGTAGGCACTACGGCGCTTATCGCCGGTATGGCAGATGTTGTTGTTGCCGTTAAAGACGCGGATTTCTATGTTACCGCTCCGTCTGAAATAACGGCGGAGGAATGCGCCAAAGAGGGTACGGTGGATATTCTTGCGGATGATTTTGATTCGGCAGTAAATGCCGTAAAGGAACTGATAACGCTGATTCCCTCAAATAATCTGAGCATTCCGCCCGTATATGATTTTACAGATCCTGCGTCTGCGGCAGATACCGGTGCAACGGCTTCTCAGATCATTGCCGCGTGTGCAGATGAGGGTTCCGTTCTTGAGCTGAAAGCGCTTTATGCGCAGAATTGCATAACCGCGCTTGCAACGGTTGCCGGTTCTACGGTCGGCTTTATCGGGTATGACGGCAAATCCGTGTGCCCGTCCTGCGCCTATAAGGCGGAGGCTTTTGTTAAGCTGTGTGACGCTTTCAATATCCCGGTAGTAACACTGCTCAATGCAGACGGCCTGCGCAAAGAGCGTGAAAATCAAATGCTCACCGCGGCTGAAAAGCTTACCGCCGCATACGCTTCGGCAACCTGCCCCAAGCTTTCCGTAATTACGGGCAACGCCGTGGGCGCCGCGTATATCATGCTTGCCGGCAGAGGCTCCAATGCGGATCTTGTTTATGCGTGGGATACTTCAGTAGTTTCTCCGCTGGATACAAAAGCAGCCGTTGCTTTCCTTTATAATGACAGGCTTGCAAACGGCGAAAACAGGGAAGCGCTTGAAAAAGAGTATGAGGATACCCTCGCGTCTCCGTTTACTGCCGCAGCCTGCGGCGCGGTGGACGATGTATTCGTCCCTGCCGAAACAAGGGCTAAGATCATTGCCGCGCTCGATGTGCTGGCAGGCAAAAGGGAAACCACCCTTCCAAGAAAACATTCTGTTAAATAATCTCAGGAGGATATAAATTATGAAAAGATATACTGTTACCGTAAACGGCGTTGCTTATGACGTTACCGTTGATGAATCAAACGGCGCACCTGTTGCAGCTCCCGTTGCAGCACCTGTTGCAGCACCTGTTGCAGCTCCCGTTGCAGCACCTGCCGCAGCCCCGGCTCCTGCTCCCGCTGCTGCCGCCGCTCCCGCTCCGGCAGAGGAAAAGCCCGCAGCTCCGGCTCCCGCAGGTACGCAGGGCGCTGTTTCCGTAGACGCTCCCATGCCCGGAACCATTCTTGATGTTAAGACCTCAGTTGGTGCATCCGTTAATGCCGGCGATGTGCTCGTTATCCTTGAAGCCATGAAGATGGAAAATGAGATCGTTGCGCCGCAGGCTGGCACGATTGCATCCGTTAATGTTTCCAAGGGAGACAGTGTTGAGGCCGGTCAGGTCATCATTACAATGAACTGATCTCTTTACGGAATTTCTTTCGCGCCCCGCAAGGCTGCTGCCGGGCGCGCAGCTTGTTTAAATAAGCAGCCGGAAAGGCTATGTGAATCAAATGGCAAAAATCGGCATTACCGAAACCGTGCTCAGAGACGCGCATCAGTCCTTGATCGCGACCCGTATGAGAACGGATGAATTTGAGGGCATCCTGGAAAAAATGGATAAGATCGGTTACCATTCCCTCGAATGCTGGGGCGGCGCAACTTTTGATACCTGCCTCCGCTTTCTGGATGAAGATCCATGGGACAGATTACGTCTTATCCGTAAAAAATGCCCCAATACAAAGCTTCAGATGCTGTTCAGAGGTCAGAATATGCTCGGCTACCGCCATTATGCTGATGACCTTGTAGATTATTTTGTAAAAAAGAGTATCGATAACGGCATTGATATTCTTCGTATATTTGACGCGCTCAATGACGTGCGCAATTTGGAAACGGCGATTAACGCCGCCAAGAAATACGGCGGCCACGTTCAGGCGGCTATCTCCTATACAACAGGCCCTGTTTTTGATATCGAGTATTACTGCAATTATGCAAAACAGCTTGAAAATGCAGGCGCTGATTCCATCTGTATCAAGGATATGGCAGGTCTGTTGACGCCTTACGGCACTTATGATCTTGTCAAAGCGCTTAAAGAGACTGTAAAGATCCCGATCCAGCTCCATTCCCACTATACCTCGGGTCTTGCCTCCATGGTGCACCTTAAGGGCATAGAGGCCGGCGTAGATGTTATAGATACTGCCATCAGCCCACTTGCAATGGGTACTTCTCATCCTGCAACCGAATCCATGGTGGCAGCGCTTCAGGGCACGCAGTATGACACAGGACTTGATCTGAAAGCGCTTACCGAGATTCGCGATTTCTTTAATCCGCTGCGTGAGAAATATATTGCAGAGGGTATGCTCAATCCCAAAATGCTCGGCGTAGACGCAAATACGCTTCTTTATCAGGTGCCCGGCGGCATGCTTTCCAATCTGCTCAGCCAGCTCAAGCAGGCAGGTAAGGAAGACAAGCTTGAAGAGGTGCTTGCAGAGGTTCCGCGCGTTCGTAAAGACAGCGGTTATCCGCCCCTTGTTACGCCTACTTCGCAGATCGTCGGCACACAGTCCGTTTTCAATGTTATCCTTGGCGAACGCTATAAGATGGTAACTAAGGAATTCAAGGATATGGTTGCCGGCAGATACGGAAAAACGCCGTGCGAGATCGATCCCGATTTCAGAAAGAAGATCTGCGGCGACGAGGAGATCATCGATTGCCGCCCTGCCGATCTGCTCAAGCCGGAGCTTGATAAGTTCAGAGATGAGATCGCAGAGTATTACGAGCAGGAGGAAGATGTTCTTTCCTATGCGCAGTTCGGCGATGTTGCCGTTAAATTCTTCCAGAAGAGAAGAGATAAAAAATACGGGCTGGACGGAAAACATCAGGATTTTGAAAATAAAGTACATCCCGTTTGATGTGTAAAAAAAGCGCGCTCCGATTTGCACGGAGCGCGTATTTTTTGGCGTTTTTGCTCCTTTTTATTTGCTTTAGTTGTTGACGATTTTGCCTTTAGGTGCTATAATCTTTTTATAAACTTTTTATAAATTAATACATGGGGGTACATTGTAATGAAAGTACTTATGATTGGCGGTACAGGCCTTCTCGGTTCTGCCGCTGCGCAGATTTTTGTAGACCGCGGAAATGAGATCAAAACGCTCGCTCTTCCGCCTCTTCCGGAGGGCGCTCCGCTTCCTAAAGAGATGGAGATCGTTTTTCAGGATGCCAATAAGCTTTCCGATGATGAAATGATCGAAATGATGAAGGGCTATGATATGTTCGTTTTCGCTACCGGCGTAGACGAAAGAGTTGAATTTCCGGCGCCGGTTTATGATTATTATTATAAGTATAATATTGCACCGCTGGAGAGATATCTGCCTCTTGCTAAAAAAGCAGGCATGAAAGGCGCTGTTGTATGCGGTTCCTATTTCGCTTGGCTTGCCAAGGAGCGCCCGGATATGAAGCTTACAGAGAAGCATCCTTATATCAAGAGCCGTATTGAGCAGGAAAAGGTTTGTGAAAAATATTCCGCTCCCGATTTTCAGGTAGGCGTTTTGGAGCTTCCTTACATATTCGGCACGCAGCCGGGCAGAAAGCCGGTTTGGGTAATCCTTATCGAGCAGCTTCAGAGATTTGAAAAAATGCCCTTTACAATGTATCCGGCAGGCGGTACCGCAATGCTTACCGTTCGTCAGGTAGGCGAGGCTATGGTAGGCGCCGCAGAGCAGGCTTATGAGGCTGCTTCTAAGGGCGAGGGCAAGTTCCGCGCCTACGGCATCTCCTGCTATAACTACACTTGGCGTAAATTCCTTAAGATCGTTTACAGAGCAATGGACGGTATTCCGGATAGAAAGATCGTGGATTGCCCCAAATGGGCTTTCCAGGCATTCGGTCTTGTTATGCGCAAGGATTACGCAAAGAGAAATGTTGATTCCGGTATAGATCCGGTAGGTCTTGCAGAGATCATGGGCATGAACCTTTTCATCCCGCTTGATGATTGTAAAGAGCTCGGATGTACGCCGGACGATATCGAAAAGGCGATCTTTGATTCCATCAAGCTTTCCAAAGATTCTTTTGAGGGCAAGGCAAAGCTTGTTGAGATGAAAGGCGAATAATATTATTATAAATATATTGCTAAAACGGCTGAGCATTGTCTCAGCCGCTTTTTTATGCTAAAATATAGCATATTTTAATTTTTTTCAGAATTTTTTAACTTTTTTCTTCAAATAAGGAATATATATTATGACAGCCTTTTTAACGCTAATTGAATCAGAGCAGGATAAATCACGGTTTTGCCTGTTGTATGAAAAATATATCGCTATGGTCATAGCCATTTGCAGAGCAAAGCTTAAGGACAATCAAAGTCTTGCAGAGGAATGCGCGCAGGAAACCTTTTTGTATCTTGCAAAAAATTTCTTCAAGGTCGGCGATATATCCTCGCCGCAAACGAAAGCATTTGTGGGTGTTGTTGCGTCAACCTATGCCATAAAGTGCTTTCACAGGGAAATAGAAAAAAGCTCACTAATAGAGCTTTCATTCAAAGAAAAAGAGATCAATACCGAAGTATTTGACCGTTTTTCAAGTGTAGAGCTTAAATGCGCAGTTGATTCGCTTGATGAGGAATTGCGTAATCTCATTTATTTAAAATACTTTTTCGGCTTAACCAATAAAGAAATATCTCAGCTTACAGGCGATTCCGAATATAAAGTAAGATCCAAGCTTGCCCGGGCGCTTGCTGCCGTCAAAAAGAATTTAAAGGAGGATTGATACCGTGTCAAACTTTGAAAAAGCCGTCAGTCAGTCCTGCCTGGAGTGGGCGTCGTCTTTGCCTGAAACGTGCGAATATACGCTTTCGGCCGCCTCGGAAAAATATTTTGATAAGCTGCTCAAACGCATGGAGCACGGCGGATTCCGCCCTGTTTCCAAACATACTTTGCGCTTTATTCTCATTGCCGCAATAATAGCCGCTCTTCTTGCAGCAATTACAATAGGGGCTAATATCGGCGAACAGTCTTTTGAAATCATCCCAAACGGCGATATGGCGCAGTATTCGGTCATTGATCCTGCAGAGCCGTTGCTTGCAACAGATCTTACGGTCAATTACACGGTTCCCGGTTTTAAGTTAAAAGATACGATGTATGATCCCAATGATAAGATCTCCGGCTATGAATATGCTGCTGATAACGGTAAGCGTTATTATATTGACCGTTGTCAAAGTGCAAGCGTAATACATATAAACAATGAAGGATCAGGTTTCAGTTCATTTGAACATAACGGAATCACATTTGTATATTACCCGGCTGATAACGGATATATAGGCCTAATGTGGAATTACAGCGGCTATGTCTATTCTGTTGATGGTCAGATTTCTTTGGATGAAGCCTTAAAGGTAGCAGATTCTATAAATTATTAAATGATTTATTGTATAAATTGACGAAAATTATAATTTTACAAATATTTTTTCACTTTTTTTCTCAATACAGGAATTTATAGTATGAGAGGGGAGGTGAAATTATGTCAAAAACAGTTGTTAAAAGACCGCTTTATGTTTTGCTCTGTGTTTTTATATTGCTTTCTGTTTTTGCTCCGCAAAATGTTTTGGCTTCGGAGCAAAACAACGAAATACAGATTTTGTCTGTATACTTACAAAAGACAAATCATTATATATCTATAAGCGGTATTACAGCAACTTGCAGTGCTGAATTGAAGTCGAATAGCTCTTTACGTCTTACAATAAAAATGGAACTGCAAAAGAAAAAATCCGGCGTGTATGAAACAATCAAAACATGGTCTGCCGGCAAAACCGGCACCGCGCTTTCGGTATCCGAAAAGCGTGCAATAAACCTGCTGTCTGATTATCGCTTAAAAACAACCTTTACCGCCGGGTCCGAAAACAAGGTCGCCTATGCGTACCCCAATTAAATTATTAAATTAAAGAGAATTCTTATGAAGATATTAAAAAGATCTTTACTTATTGTATTGTGTTTAATCATGTCCATTTGCAGTTGTACCACTGCTTATGCTGCTGATACGAATATCGGTGTTACCGCAAATCCAACATATTTATCTGATGATGGCATGCAACTCTATGGCACAAGTGAACCGAAAAATGAATGGAATTTGGCAACGAAAGGCAAGTATGAATTTAAAGGCAGCGCAAATTATGACGATTTATATTCGAATTATTATTTTACCGGGGTTTCAAGAGCAAAAATTGTTGTATATAACTATCGTTCTTCCACATTAACCGTTACTGTGCTGAAAAAAGGCATTTTTAACACAACGGTGCAGACGAATCAAGTTGCCGGAAATACGACATCAAATCCGGCTGAGTTCTATGTTAATCTTGATTCTTCTAAAAAATATATATTGAATTTTGATGCTCCGTCTAATTTCAGCGGATATATACAAAAGGCGTAAGTCAAAAAATTCTTGTGAGGCTGCTTATGATGAATCTTATTTTAGAAGCACTGCTTAGTGCGGTTGCCGTTATGCTCTTTTATATTCTTTTAAGAGCCATATACTGTATATCAAATAAAGCCGAATTCCATATCAGGCAGGAGATCCTGCCGTGCCTTTTTTCACTGTATATCGGCATGCTTGTATTCCTGTTGCTAACAAAAAATATGCACTTCTATTTTGAAAATATAGAAGGCGCCATGTTTCTTCGTATATTTATAGGCAGCAGCATATCAAGAAATTTAAATCTTGAGCCGTTTAAAACAATTCTGCAGCAGCTTGGCGATCTGCGGCAGGGGAATATGCAGTTTTTACCGTTGCTGAATCTGCTCGTTAATCTTATTCTATTTGCGCCTATGCCTATATTTATAAAACTGTCAAATCGAAAAATCGGCAGTATTGCGGCCGTGTTTATAACTTTCCTCAGCATTGTTTTGGTGGAAACAATACAGTATTTTACAGGGCGCGCAGCTGATATTGACGACGTTATACTCAATACAGTCGGCGCGATCCTCGCCGTGCTGATATTTGATTTTATAGTTAAAAAGCGTCTGTCCAAGAAGCGTACTTCTTAAAAAGACTTGTTCCGGTGGTTTGATGCCGCCGGTTTTTTTGTTGTAATTTGCAAAAACATATGTTGTTTTTATATTGAAAGTACATATCAGGCGTTTGCAGAAACCCTGCAGCAGGAAATGTCTGTATACGAAAGGATAACGCAGCGCGGCGTAAACGACGAGGAGAGCGGCAGCCTTTCGTGGGATGCAGGCGATCTTTCACTTTATACTTTCTATGAGCGCACGGGTTCGCTGGGCAGCAGTAATCTTTACAATGTATATGCTTGTGCAGAGTGGCACAATTGGGAATCAATGCCGACTTAAGCCGCATGGAAGATCAGATGCAAATAACGAGCGGAACATACAGCCTCATTTTGCTTGTCTGCGTTTTTGCTATTCTCGTTATTCTGTGCACATTTACAATCATTAAAAAGCATAGATCAAATCGAAGAAATAAAAGTAATAATGCAATTAATAATGAAACGGCAGTGTAAAACACTGCCGCTTTTCTTAAGAGAATCCGCACATCCGCCGGGGATTGAAGATAACCTGCTCTCTACGCAGGGTGGGTTTCATCCGCGCTGTTTTGTGCTCCCAGCTTCCGCAGAATGCGGGAGGTCTGCAAACCTGCAGCACGAGCGTGAATCCCTTTTTAAAACTTGTTCGGGTTATTTAAATCCCCGGTTGTCGAGATGCACAGACTGTATACATATTTTATATTTAACACGCTTGAATATTATTGCTCGGTGTCGTCGTAATATTCAACGTCATATTGCTCTTCCACCATTTTCATAAGAATATCCGAAACGCGGTTGAATTCATTTTCATCCTCTATCTCTTCAAGATATTCCTCGTCGCCGTCATTGATTACTTTCAGTATAATAACCTCATAATCGCCGTCAACGATCTCTTCCTCATCGTCGCGGTATTCGGTTATGGCAACGTATACGCCGTTTTCATCTTCATATCTTTCAAGCAGCTCAAATAATATCTCTTCGCCGTTTTCATCGGTAACGGAAATAATATCCGGCTCGTAAAGCTCTTTGTCATCTGCCATAAGATCAGCCCTCCTAAATCAATATTATAATATGTAATCCGCATTTAGTCAATAGATTTATGCGGCTGTCTAAAATTTACAAAAAAAATAAAAAATGTTGAAAAAAACTATTGACAAATAACAAAAAGTATGATATTCTTTAGATGAACTTAAGAGGTGGCTGGTAAATCGCAGGGTTTCCGCTAAAGCCGCATGTGCATATAACTGAAAGCCAAATAAAGGTTTGGATTTATATGCTGAGCAGCCAGGCCAAACGGTACGGTGTGCGTCTTTATGGTAAATGTAGACCAAGGATAACCAAAAGCGAAATATAAGTAACCTAAGGGTGTTCGAAAAAGCAAAATGCCAAATGCTGATAAGCTGTATTAAGCAATTTAACGAATTGTAAAATCAAAGTCTGGTAATACAGCAAAACAAAATTGATTTCATCGGGTGAAAGACGTTGAGATCTATATCGCACGGCAATGGCTAAATTGCAAACATCAGTCACAAAGTTCAACTGGATTTTATAGAAAAGGAGGCATTTGTCCAATGGATGTAGAACCTGTTCAGACAAACGCCTGCAAGGTGTCCGGGTAATATAACGGTGAATTGTATCGACAGAGTCTGCCGGAAGTAGTGGCAGAGGCGGATACGGGCTTTATGAAGTTTCTTAAGAAGTTATGGCAGGAAACCCAAAAAGGGCACTCAGGCGTCTAAAAAATTTAATTTTAAGATCATATATCTTTAAATGATTTGGCTTAGCCTGCAAAAGCCTGAAGAGTTATCTTCAAATAATTTCTTTAAATATAGTAAAGGAAATTAATCCAATGGGCTAGATTATTTTAAATCATACAATTTTTAATTGATTTTAAAGAGGTGGTTCCTATGTTAAGGAAATTCATCCGATTGATTAAATAATTATATGAGGTAAGTCCAATGTACAGTTAAATTGAATATTCAAGGCTCCCGATGCGAAAACGCATCGGGAGTTTTTTTGCGTTTTTGTTGCTTTTGGTCTGTCAGTAATATATAATTGTAACGGGGTAAGTCCCAATTCTATAGAAATATGCAGATTCTCGGTTATGAAAAAGATTATAGATTTAGATATTGATGATTATTCCGCTCTGCCCGTAAAGGTTTTGCAGTTCGGAGAAGGCAATTTTCTGCGTGCGTTTGCAGATTACATGATTCAAAAAATGAATGAAAACGGAATTTTTAATGCAAGCGTGGCTATGGTCAAGCCTACTGCAAGTGCGGCACGCCATGATTTTCATGCGCAGAATTGCCGCTATACCGTGCTGGAACGCGGCCTGGAAAACGGCAGGAAGATCGATAAAGCAACGGTCATTACAAGTGTTTCCGAATATCTGAGCGCGTATGACGATGCGCATCAGCTGCTCAGCCTTGCCGCGTCAAATGAATTGCAGGTTGTTATTTCAAATACCACGGAGGCGGGTATCGTTTATGTTAAAGGGGAAAGTTTTGATGATTTTCCCAAGGTTTCCTATCCTGCTAAGCTTTGCCGCCTGCTTTATGAACGCTATAAAATCCTCGGCAAAGGCAGCGGACTGCTGATCCTCCCCGTTGAGCTGATAGAAAATAACGGAACTGCACTGAAAAACTGCATTCTTGCCTATGCTGCGGATTGGAATTTGGGTGCCGGTTTTGAGGATTATATAAAGTATGACTGCAAATTCTGTTCAACATTGGTGGATCGGATCGTGACCGGCTTCCCTGCAAAGGACGCAGAGCAGATATTTTCAAAGCTCGGGTTTACGGATGATCTTGCCGTTGCCTGCGAGCCTTATATTTCCTGGATCATAGAGGGCAGGGAGGAATGGAAACGGATCTTTCCTGCCGATAAGATTTTCAGCACCGTTAAATGGGTCGATGATTGTGCGCTTTACAGAGAACGCAAGGTAAAGATCTTGAACGGTGCGCACACACTTTCCGTCCTTGCCGGTCATCTCTGCGGTTTCAGTATTGTGCGCGATATGGTCAGCGATCCTGATTTTAACGCGCTTCTGAATCGTGCAATAGATAATGAGATCATTCCTACGATCGATATGGATAAAACAGAGCTTGCGGCATTTAAAAACAGCGTTTTGGAGCGTTTTATGAATCCGTTTATAGATCATAAGCTGCTGGATATATCGCTCAACAGCGTGTCAAAATTTACTGCGCGCTGTCTTCCGTCCGTTATTCAGTATTCGCAAAAATTCGGTTCCGCTCCGCCGCTTTTGTCTTTTTCATTTGCCGCGCTGATCAAATTCTATAACGGTTCATTTGATGAAAATGGTGATTTCGTTTCAAATGCACACGGCAAAGATTATGTGATTCGGGATTCGGCGGATAATCTCAAGGCTTTTGAGGCTGCGTTTAAGACCAATGACCCTGTTTTGCATATTATGAAAAATATATCGCTTTGGGGTTCTGATCTTACCGATATCAAAGGCTTTTATGAAAAAGTTTCAGACTGTTTTGCGGATATCTGCACAAGCGGCGTGCGCTTAGCGCTCAGAAAGGCATTGGGCAATGAATAAACTTTTTAAGATAAATGAGAAAGATAATGTTGCCGTTGCGCTGTGTGATCTGAAGAAGGGGTATAATGAAAACGGTGTTACGCTCAGCCGTGATGTTCCTTTCGGCCACAAGGTATTGCTGGAAGATGTAAAAGCAGAGCAGGATATCATCAAATACGGGTATCCTATAGGCTGTGCAAAAGAGGATATCGCTGCCGGCGAATACGTGCACGCGCATAATTTGAAGACCAAACTCGGCAAAGGGCAGGTTTCCTATTCTTATAGGGGAGATTCGTGCAAATACACTCCCCGGCTTACGGATCTTACTTTCAGCGGTTATGAAAGGGAAAACGGCGAAGTCGGCATACGAAATGAGATATGGATCATTCCTACCGTTGGCTGCGTCAATACGCTTTGCGAGGCTTTAAAACAAAACGCGCTTCGTACATTTGGGGCAGACCCGGCTGAGATCAAGGTGTTTGCTCACCCTTACGGCTGTTCGCAGCTCGGCGGGGATATTCGCGCCACGCAAAAAATACTTGCTTCTCTTGCCGCTCACCCGAATGCGGGCGGTGTACTCATCGTTTCTCTTGGCTGCGAAAATAATAATCTCGGCGAATTTCTGCCGCTGTTGGGCAATTATAATAAAGACCGTGTCAAGTTCCTCGTTGCGCAGAATGAAAAAGACGAGCTTGCCGCCGGTATGAAACTGCTCAAAGCGCTTTTTGATTATAAAAACGCTTTTAAACGTACGCAGCTTCCCGTCAGTAAGCTGAAAATTGGGTTGAAATGCGGCGGGTCCGATGCTTTCTCCGGTATAACTGCAAACGCGCTTTGCGGCAGAATAACCGATTATTTTACTTCTTTGGGCGCCGCATGCGTATTAACGGAAACGCCCGAAATGTTCGGCGCCGAATTTCTTTTGATGAGCCGGGCTGAAAATGAAAGTGTGTTCCGAGATATCGTTGCTATGATAAACGGCTTTAAAGCGTATTTTACTTCGCATAACCAGCCCGTATATGAAAATCCCTCCCCGGGCAACAAGGCGGGCGGAATAACCACACTGGAGGAAAAAAGCCTCGGCTGCGTTCAAAAGGGAGGCAGTGCAGTTGTAACCGGCGTTACTGCCTACGGAGACCGGGTGCAGGGCGGCGGACTTCAGCTTTTGACCTCTCCCGGCAACGATATCGTTTCTTCCACTGCGCTCACTGCCGCCGGCGCGCATATTTTATTGTTTACAACAGGGCGCGGCACGCCGCTCGGCGCGAATGTGCCTACACTTAAGATCTCATCGAATTCGGCTCTTGCCGCAAAAAAACCGGCATGGATAGATTTTGACGCCGGCGTGTTGCTGAGCAGCACGGATTTTGATTCGGCAAGGAACAGCCTTACGGAGCTTATTCTAAAAACGGCGTCAGGCGCAAAAACGAGAAACGAGCAAAACGGATATTTTGATTTTGCAATTTGGAAAAACGGCGTTACGATGTAATGCTCTCTTGACAAGTTTGGTTTTATTTGTTAATATTATTTCAATATATAACGGCTGGGAAAAAGAGGAGTATTTTTCCGCTTGCTTTCAGAGAGCAGCCGGCAGGTGCAAGGCTGTAAGCAATGAAAAAGAAGGTAGCTTTTGAGCCGGCGGGGTGAAACCGAGTAGCCTCGTCCGTTTTTCCGCGTTAAGGAAAAGAGCGGCGCTTTTAGCGCAATTTGAGTGGTACCGCGGAATGTTGCTTTCGTCTCATCTTGGGGCGAAAGCTTTTTTGTTTTATATCAGTAAAATTTTAGCGGCTGTGCCGCACAGGAGTTGATTTTATGGCTAAAGAACTTGCAAAGCAGTATAACCCTGCGGATGTAGAGGACCGTACCTATAAATTCTGGTGCGATCATAAATATTTCCATGCAGAGGTGGATAAGTCCAAAAAGCCCTATACGATCGTGATACCTCCGCCGAATATCACCGGTCAGCTGCATATGGGCCATGCGCTTGATAATACGCTTCAGGATATCCTGATCCGCTGGCGCAGAATGCAGGGCTATGAGGCGCTTTGGCTGCCCGGTACAGACCATGCCTCCATCGCTACGGAGGCCAAGATTGTAGAGGCAATGCGTAAAGAGGGCGTTACGAAAGAAGAAATCGGCAGAGAAGAATTTTTAAAACGCGCCTGGGCGTGGAAAGAGCAGTACGGCTCAAGAATCATAGAGCAGCTCAAAAAGATGGGTTCTTCCTGTGATTGGGACAGGGAACGCTTTACAATGGACGAAGGCTGCTCAAAAGCCGTTAAAGAAGTTTTTGTAAATCTTTATAATAAAGGTCTTATCTACCAGGGCAAAAGAATGGTAAACTGGTGCCCGCATTGCCGTACAACGATTTCCGATGCGGAGGTTGAATATGAGGATCAGGCGGGCCATTTCTGGCATCTGCGCTATCCGTTTAAGGACGGCAGCGGGTATGTTGAGCTTGCCACCACAAGGCCGGAAACCATGCTCGGCGATACGGCGGTTGCCGTAAATCCAAATGATGAGCGTTATAAAGATATCGTCGGCAAAACCCTTATACTGCCTATTGTTCACAGGGAGATCCCCGTGGTTGCCGATGATTACGTTGATGTGGAATTCGGAACCGGCGTTGTTAAAATAACGCCTGCCCATGATCCGAACGACTATGAAGTAGGCTTGCGCCATAACCTTGAAATCATAGATGTTATGACGGATGACGGCCATATTGCAGATGGCTGGGGCAAGTACAGCGGCATGGACCGCTACGAGTGCCGCAACGAGATCGTTAAGGATCTCGAGGCAGAGGGCGCGCTTATCAAGGTGGAAGATTATAACCACAACGTTGGTACCTGCTATCGCTGCCATTCCACGATTGAGCCGCGCCTTTCAAAGCAGTGGTTCGTTAAAATGGAGCCGCTTGCAAAGCCGGCGATTGAAGTGGTGAAAGAGGGCAAAGTTAAATTCGTTCCCGAAAGATTCAGTAAGATCTATTACCACTGGATGGAGAATATTAAGGATTGGTGTATCTCGCGCCAGCTCTGGTGGGGTCATCGAATCCCGGCGTATTACTGCGCGGATTGCGGCGAGGTTACCGTGTCAAAAGAGGATGTCCACGTTTGTCCCAAGTGCGGCTCAAAGCATATCGAGCAGGATCCCGATACGCTCGATACATGGTTCAGCTCGGCGCTTTGGCCGTTCAGCACTTTAGGCTGGCCGGATAAAACACCGGAACTTGAATATTTTTACCCCACAAATACGCTTGTAACCGGGTATGATATCATCTTCTTCTGGGTTGCAAGAATGATATTCTCGGCGGTGGAGCATACCGGCGAAGTGCCGTTTGATACCGTGCTGATCCACGGCCTTGTTCGTGATGCCCAAGGCAGGAAAATGAGTAAATCACTCGGCAACGGTATCGATCCCCTTGAAGTTATAGACGAATACGGCGCGGACGCCCTTCGGTTTACGCTTGCTACGGGCAATTCCCCGGGAAATGACATGCGCTTTTCCGATGATAAAGTTAAGGCCTCGCGCAATTTTGCAAACAAGCTTTGGAACGCCGCAAGATTCGTTCTTATGTATCTTGGTGAGGATTATGAATTTCCGGGTCTGCCGAAAGCGCTCAATCTCGAAGATAAGTGGATCATCTCAAAAGTCAATACGCTTTCCAAAGAAGTAACCGCCAATCTTGAAAAATTTGAACTCGGCGTTGCAATACAAAAGCTTTATGATTTTATCTGGGATGTTTTCTGCGATTGGTATATTGAGATATCCAAGATCAGGCTCCAAAGCGGCGAGGGCGCGGAAACCGCCAAAGCCGTGCTCGTATATGTATTAACGGATATTTTGAAGCTGCTCCACCCGTTTATGCCCTTTATCACGGAGGAGATCTACCAGGCTATCCCGCATGATACGGATTCCATAATGATCTCAAAATGGGTCGAGTATGATGAAGCGTTGAACTTTGCCGCAGAGGAAGAGCAGATAGAAAAGATCATGCAGGCGGTAAGGGCCATCAGAAACCGCAGAGCGCAGATGAATATCCCGCCAAGCAGAAAAGCCGCCGTGTTTGTTGAAACGGACGACAGTGCTACGTTTGAATACGGCGTGGAATTCATCAAGCGCCTTGCCTATGCTTCCGAAGTAACGGTTTCCGGATCTTTTGATGATCTCGGCAACGTTGTCACTATGGTTACGGACAGCGCCAAGATCTATATTCCCATGGGTGAGCTCGTTGATTTTGAGGCGGAAAGAAAACGCCTTGAAAAAGAGCTTGCCGCCGCGCAGGATAAGCTTGATTTTATCAATAAAAAGCTGTCAAATCCCGGGTTTGTCAATAAGGCGCCGGAAAAGGTCGTGAATCAGAATCGGGAGGATGCCGCCAAGCTTGAGGAAAAGATCGCGGGCATCAAAGAATCTATAGCTTCTATCGGGCAGTGATAAAATGGATATTGAATCGGCAATAAAGTTAATGGAAAAAAAGCAGAGCCTCGGCGTCAAGCCGGGGCTTTCAAGCGTAAGCAAACTGCTTGCAAAAATGGGCGATCCGCAGGAAAAATTGAAGATCATACATATCGCCGGCACAAACGGCAAAGGTACGGTTGCCAATATCATTGCAGCCGCTCTGTGTGCCTGCGGTTTTAAGGTAGGTCTTTTTACTTCGCCTTGGGTCGTTGATTACAGGGAGCAGATACAGATCAACGGCAACTATATCCCAAAGGATAAATTTGCAGCTTACGTTTCTGCGTACGCTGATGAAAATGTAACGGAATTCGAACTGCTTACTGCAATCATGTATCAATATTTTGCAGATGAACAGGTTGATTATGCTGTGGTTGAATGCGGCATGGGCGGCGCGCTGGATGCTACCAATGCCTTTGCACGCCCAAAACTAGCCGTTATAACATCCGTTTCCATGGATCATACTGCGTTTCTCGGCAATACACTCAATGAGATTGCAGAGCAGAAAGCGGGAATCATAAAGGAAAACTGCGTGTGCATCCTTTATCCGAATCCCCGCTGTGAATCTGTGTTTGAAGAGAGATGTGCTAAAACAAACAGTACCCTTATAAAGGTGCCGAACCGCAATGATTTTAAAAAGAATAATTTGGCCGTTGCCCGTGAATGCGTTGCCTATCTGCATCTGTGCGCGCATATTGAGTATCCGTCTCTTCCGGCAAGGCAGGAGAATTTCGGGCGAGTTATGCTGGACGGCGCGCATAATATAAACGGCGCGTTTGCTCTTTTGCAAGCCTTTCCTTTTGAGCATATAACCGCTGTTATCTCAATGATGGCGGATAAGGATTGTGACGGGTATTTAAAATTGATCGCACCGCGCTGCCGAAAGATCATTGCAACCGAAACGCCGAATCCGCGCACCCTACCCGCTGAAAATCTTGCAGAGATTGCGGGCAGGTACTGTAATCATGTTCGTGCGGAAAAGGATCCGCATAAAGCGCTTCAGCTTGCAAAAGCCGAAAATATGTTTACCCTTGTATGCGGTTCGTTTTTTCTTGCAAGAGAAATCAGAAAAGATTTGATTTAATTTCATATTTCGCTAAATTATTTATATCCGCTTTGATATAGTAAAGCCAATGGCTGTCAAAGCGGATGTTTTTTATGGAGTGAAAAATATGAATGTTACAATCGAATCAAGCGGCAATTTAATGATAGCTTACTTGATAGGAGAGCTGGATCATCACAGCGCCGGCGAAGTGCGGTCCAAGATCGACGCAGCGGTGTGCAGCCAAAAACCAAATCATCTGATTCTTGATTTTAAAAATATCTCATTTATGGACTCAAGCGGAATAGGCCTTGTCATGGGCCGCTACCGCCTTATGCAAAATCATCACGGCAGCGTGGAAATCAGAAATGTCACCCCGCAGACTAAAAAAATAATGGAGCTTGCCGGCTTGGGCAGGATCGCCATCATCAACGAAACAAAAGATTAATAAAGCAAAGGAGCGTATATATGCAAAACGAATTCAGGCTTACCGTCAGCAGTAAAAGTGTGAACGAAGGCTTTGCAAGAGTGGTGGTATCGGCATTCGCAGCACCCCTTGATCCCACTCTTGAGGAGCTTGCAGATCTGAAGACCGCCGTTTCCGAAGCCGTCACAAACTGTATCGTTCACGGTTATAAAGATCGGTACGGCAAGATATACATAACCGGAAGAATAGAAGATTCAACCGTCAAGATCATCGTGCGTGACAAGGGCTGCGGAATAGAAGATGTCAAGCAGGCTATGCTCCCGCTTTATACAACAGGCGAGGGTGAGCGTGCCGGACTCGGCTTTACGGTTATGGAAAGCTTTTGCGATAAGGTTACCGTCCGCTCAAAAGTGGGCGGCGGCACCAGCGTTACCCTTGTCAAAAAAATCGAAGGGAAAAGTAAATGGTAAAAGAACGCCGCAATCAAATGATTGAGGAGAATATCGGTCTTGTCCATTCAATCGCAAAACGTTTTACGGGCAGGGGCGTGGATTATGAAGATCTTTTCCAGACCGGCTGCATTGGGCTGATAAAGGCAGTCGATAATTTTGATGAAAGTAAAGGCTTCCGTTTTTCAACATATGCCGTTCCCGTCATTATGGGCGAGATACGCCGTATTTTCCGTGACGGCGGCGCAATCAAGGTCAGCCGCGCGCTTAAGGAAAAATCCGTAAAAGCACAGCGCCTCAGGGAATTGTTTGCAAAAAAAGAGCTGCGCGAGCCAACGCTCAGCGAACTGTCCGATATGCTGGGCTGTGAGGCGGATGAAACGGCGGAGATATTGAACGTCATCAACCCCATGCTGTCATTAAATTCGTTCGGCGAGGACGGTAACGAGCTTCTGGATGTGCCTGTTGATAACAGAGAAGAGCTGTTTGAGCATATCTCTCTGCTTCAGGGCATGGAAAAGCTGTCGCCGGAAGAACGGTTTATAATAGATTCGCGCTACTATAAGGGCAAAACGCAAAGCGAAACGGCTTCGGCGCTCGGCGTATCTCAGGTGCAGATCTCCAGAAAGGAAAAGGAAATTTTAAAAAAACTCAGAATAATGCTGAAATAAAGACCCGGCATGCGCTTGGACGGCTACCGCAGAAACAGAAAAATGCTAAACGC
>URED01000034.1 GCA_900546785.1 uncultured Oscillospiraceae bacterium
CGGCGATAAAAAATGTAACGGAAACCCCTGCCATATCAGGCATTTCTTTAGATACGAAATTAGCATAATCTTCTAAGTCGACGTATATGGAACTCTCAGCAAAGTTTATTACGCCTGATGTCGACAACATGTTGGATACAAGAAAAATCTGTTTTGCATTGCTGTTATTATATGACATGGAATTGACAGCGTTCGTAAGTGTAGTCAAACCTCTGAGGATATCGACCTCAGGAGTGACCGGAATGGCAGCGGTATTAATAATTTTCTTAATCTTATTTAACAAGTTTTCGCATTGCGTTTGCCGATTCGTTTTGGAGAGTCCACTTTCGTAATCAGCATCGATAGTATCTTGGTTGACGCGGTACGGATCCCCGTCTATCTCGTAAAGATCTACGCTTGTCCCGTTTTCCAAAAGTGCATCTTCAAGTTCTGCTTCAAGCGCTGAGTCAATGTCAATTGCTGCGCAGTTTCTTGTATTCTGGATGCCGACAGCAATGTTGGTCGGTCCGGTTATACCAGAATCTTCGGAGTCATTGGCTCCGCATCCGACAAAACACAAAGAAATAACAACAACTGTTAAAAACATAGCGATAAATTTTTTCATAATTCATACCTCCCTATATGCCGGAGGTCACCCTCCGGCAAAGTAATTTACTTTCTGTATAAACTCGTGATCTTCTCGGTAACATCACCGTCGCCGTGAAATTTTTCCAGTTCCTCAACTGCCTCTTGCTGCTTAATTTTTGCCTGCGCTTCTGCAACCGCTACTGCATTATCAGCACGCTTTTCTTCATATGTATTGGTGGTTTCATCATCGATTACATCTTCCAACTGCTTTCTCTCAGACTCAAGTTCCGCCTTAAATCTCTCGATGTAATAACTGAAGGTAGCAGCCTTCTGCTTATCGCGCTCTTCTTTATGAGTAAAAGATATATGACTCGCAAGCAACACAGCTGCTGAAGTACCGATATTTACGAAATTCATGAATGTCATTAAGGAGATCTTTAATGAAGTTGTAAGCTGCGGAGTAAATGTATCATAGTCAGTTGCATCTATTGTACTTTCAATAAGACTTTCGAGTATAAAGTCTGCTGCTGAATATCTAATTACACATAACCCGATCATAACGAGAAACCAAGAGCCAATAGCAATGCCCAAGATGGTTTTATTGAGTACTTGGTCAAAGCGATCACGACTGTACTTGATGTTTTCGAACCCATATTCGTAAAAAGCGGGTCCCACATCGAGTATGCAGGCCGATGTTAGCGTAAGAAGTAAGTTGAAATACGACGCCCCCTTTAGTAATGGGTCAAGAGTAAAATACACTGTAAGCCCATCACAGACTGTAGCAATAGCGCTAATAATGAACATGGTGATTGGGCGTGTAAGCACATCGTGCTTATATAACAACCCAGTCCTTTTCAGAAGCGTATATTTCGCATCATCTCTTGCTTTCTTCATCTGCTTTACCTCCTAAATCTAAAATCGAAGCAATTTTTCCTACAAATTCCAAATCAGACTCCACGCGCCGCAACTGAGCCCGTGCTCCTGATTGTATGACCTTCCACATATGAAGATTTTTAATAAAATGGTCATTTATGACCGCCTTATTATATGCGGTATACGTATCGATCAAGGGAACGCGGTAATCAGGTGACCGATCGTCAGGAAGCGATTCTTTTATGAAATCCGCGCAACTTTGACGACTGATGTCCCCGTAATCAGCATCTGGATAGTCTTTGGGAACTATATACCTAAAATCTTTGGTATCTTTAGAAATAAGGATGTCGCTTTCAGAAGCATCCTTTTTTTTGTTTCGGTGAAAAAGTTTCACTACTACGCCTCCGTCTCTTTAAAAATATGAAATGCAGCAGGATCAAAAACAAACTCATCAAACGGATTTTTGAGCTCTGTAATATCCGTGCGTTTAGACAGTTTAGAAAGATATTTATCCACGCTTGAACTGCAAAGCGATACGACTGAAGCGATAAGCTCGCAGTGCTCATCAATCAACACCGAAAGATCTGATCTGGCCGTTTCAGCACGTTTCGCGTTTTCGCGTGCGGCATTGGCAGCCGCCGCCGCTTCAACTATTTGAGCTTTTCTTTTAACGATGGACGAGGACTCATCAACATTCAGCGGTTCAGGATTGGAATATGCTGTTACCTTCTTTGAAGCTTCAATCAAGAGAGAATGATTCTCTGCAATAAAATCTTTGCAAAGCCTATGAATACAGGACTGCATGAGCTCATAAACAGATTGTACTGTCTTCTGAACGGCATCCGGACCACGCTTAGAGTCGATGGGAGCCCGGATCCTGAGCAGCCAGAGCGTACTCCTAAGATCACGCGGGAGTTTGTTGCTTTTGTTCATTTAATTACCTCCTTATATAAAGCGGTTAAGCCGCCTATAATTAATATACATGAAAAAAATAAAACAACTGATTCCTTGGTTGCACACTGATTTTAACCTGCTTGAATGTTTATATTTATAATACCAAAAATATTTACCGGTTAACTAATTCACGGTTTTTTTGTGAACAAAATCCTTTAATTATTGTTTTGTTGCCTTTATATTAGTGATTCTTTGGTTAAGTTAAAGAGCCATGTTTTTAGACGTAAATATTATTCATTGCTCTCAAATGTCTAAAAAATTCAACTTTGTTTCCACGTTCCTCTAATTAATATTCTATAATGTTTTTGAAATTTTTAGAGGAACACGGTTACTTAACAAAAAATCCCACGAAAATCAAAAGTTTTCGTGGGATTTTCAATCTTATTTAATTAAATAAGATCTTTAAGTTCTTTTAATATTTTCTTTTTTTCATTTAGTGGGATATGGAGAGCATTAAGTTTTGAAATGATCGCAGCGGAATGGAACTCGGCGAGTTCTTTCTGAAATTCTTTTAGCTTTTCGGCGTTTGGCAAATGGACGATAACATTCAAAACATATTCTCCCCTATCAAGAAAATATACGGAAAGAACTGCTTGTCATAGAACCGTTTTTTGATTATTTTTCCTGCTGCCATATGGCAACACGGCTTTTAAATTATTTCTGTATCACCCCTCTCTTTCAGTCCGTGTTTGCAGTAAGGACTGTTATAATTTTGTTTGCATTTAGCATATAATCATCCTTTCCGCCCAGTCGGATAACGGTAGGCATTTGTTTTTTTGTAATTAATCTTCACCGTTCTGATAACGGATAATATCTTCAAGATTGATCCAGCCGTTGAGTTCTTTCACTTCTCTGATTACTCTGTGCTTCATTCGCTGCACTTTTTCATCATCAAGTTCAAACGCTCCAGCAAGAACATTCATTGTTGCCGCCATCTCAACGGCTAACTTGAAGATAATTCGTGATAATCTGTATTCGCTCAGATCGATCTTTGCCCCTACAACGGATTCAAAAGCAGGTGTCAGCAGATCTGTGTTGACCTGTTTGTGCAGGTAACAGTCGTAAAGTTTTATCGCCTGAATAACGAATTGATTTCTGCTTCTTGCGTCCGCAAGATTCATATCACTGTCGCAAAGATCGATTATTTCCTGAGGAAGATAAAAAGATACTCTTTTCATTTCATCTTTTTCCGTAACTTACCATCTCCTTTTTATGACATAAATTTTGATGTAATATTTGTTTGTTTAAAACCGCATGGTTGTGCGGTTTTTGATAAGTTGACATCAAAACGCTTGTTCTTTTGTGCTCAAAAATGAGTCTCCAAACTGCCTTTTGATGCCAAACCCGAAACCCCTACGAACGGCGTTGCCGTGCGATGTTTGCGGCTTGGCGAATGAGGTTTGACGCCAAGCCTTTATCCTGCTTGGTCATCGACCGCTGCTTTTTACCTGTTTTCGCCTCCTTTTTATGCTCTGAATTTCGGTTTGTTTTTGCTGCTTTCGGGTGTTTTCTCGGCTTCCTTTCAACTCCGTCAAACAGGGCGGACAGTGCCGCCAGGAACGGCAGGAACACCTTGTTCACACCGCCGTGCTTAAGGCGTCACTGCCGTCACTCTCAAAATTTTAGTATTTCAGTTGTTAGCGTCTGAATCTGTTACCGGCGCCGGTCTGGATTTTGTTCAGCGTGTAGATGTTGGATAACTGCTGCTGTTCTTTTGAAAAGTCAAAGCGGCTTGTCTTTTCAATCAGTCCGTTATCAATCAAGCCGTTTAACGCCTTATCTACGGTACTGACGGAAATGTTGCATTGCTTTGCAATCGTTCGTCTGCTCGGAAAGCATCTGTGGCTTTTGTCCGAGCATTTCACAAGGTAGCAGTAAACAACAAATTCACTTACCGTTAAGCCTTCATCAAAAATTTGATTCGGCAGAGTAAAATAATTACCGTACATTTTTTGGCCCTCCTTTCTTTGCTATTGACACAGAATATCATTTGTGATATTCTTTAAGTGTAATATGTAGCAGTGATATTACTATTACATATTATAGGTGAGTTAAAAACAAAAATCGGTAGTACCGAAACAAAAAATTTTTAGGAGGTAAAAAATACTGCTGATAGACAGAATTGCTGCGAAAGAAGAAACATTCGCGAAAAATGGACAATGGGAAGAACTGATCGCTTACTGGGACGCAAGAGACCGTGAACGTGACAGGGCATATTACAGGCATAAAGATTCCATAGATATTACAGTAATGGACAAAGTATTTCTGGATGACGAGGAACTTTTGGACTTGGAAAAAGTAAATGAAATATGCCGGGAGAATCTTTGCGATGCTGACAATCTGGACTTTGACTATATGCATATTCAGGAGATAGTAAGTAATTCCGAACTTTCATTGGCTTTAAATAAATTAACAGAAAAGCAGAAATTCGTTTTATATATGTACGGCGTGGAATGGTACAAGACAAGCGAGATAGCAAAAATCATGAACATATCACCGCGGGGTGTGAGAAATCATCTTGAATCGGCAAAAAGAAGTATTATGAAGACGCTTGAGTTAGATCAATCCAATGCTGCATAGGAGGGAACATAAATGAAATATGTGCGCTATTCAGAATATGAAATCAGAGAAAACAAGCAGGGTGAAAGCGTTGTAATTCCAACACGAACCGCGCAACTTAAAACCTATGATCCGACAGAAAACGCAGAAGAAATTTTAACCGCCATGTTGAACACAGGACGGTCAATGAAAGAGGCAACTCCAGAAAAGGCGGAAGAACTGATCTTGGATTTTGTAAACCAATACGGACTTCTCGGCGCGATAGCGGAACTACCGCTAAACATAGATTTCTATAACCATGAGTTAGTATTTATAGAAAACAATCTGTTTATGTCAAGCGGAGTAATGGCAACAGAAGATTTTGAAGATTTGTTTTTCGAAAAGGCAAAGCCAAGAATCACAAAATCTTTTAAACTTGATGATTACATTGCATCAAGAAATTACAGCGAACCAATTACTTGGATTGCAGAGTATATTCATGAACTATATGAAGTTTTGTTGCTTTCGGGAAAATACAAGACAGAGCCTGATACAGTTTCCTTTTTGCTCAATGACAGATTAAAAACAAATATCCGTTACAGATTGACTGTAACGGACAGGATACAAATGCAGTATGAATTTCATTCTCTGATGGGCGTTTTGAATTTTACAATGGCGAATTTATTGTCGGCAGACGGCGCTCCGCTGAAAATCTGCAAGCACTGCCAAAAGGCATTTATCTCACAAAACAAACGAGCGGAGTTTTGCTCCGAACGCTGCCGTAACCAATTTAATGTTTACAAATCAAGAGCCAAGGCTAAGCGAAACAAATGATCAATTAGAGTGTATTTGTTATGATCATGCGTGTTTAAAGGTATTGTTGTGAAAGTAAATATAAACGATAAATCAACTTGAACGATATTTTCTTTTATGTTATATTAAAGCAAGAATAATAACATAATGAGGCGAGATTATGGAAAAGGTTTTTGCGATATATTCAAGAAAATCAAGATTCACGGGTAAGGGTGAATCTGTTGAAAACCAGATCGAGATGAGCCGTGAATATTTAAGAATACATTTTGGTGAGGACGAGGCGAAAAAGGCCGTTATATACGAGGACGAGGGATTCAGCGGAAAGAACCTTGACCGGCCGCAGTTCAAGGCGATGCTGGACGATATTAAAAACGGTAAAATCTCCGCTGTTGTATGCTATCGCCTAGACCGCATTAGCCGCAACATCGGCGACTTCGCAAATCTGATCACCGAACTCACCTCGCTGGGCGTTTCGTTCATTTCCATCAAAGAGCAGTTTGACACGAACTCCCCTATGGGCAGAGCGATGATGTATATCGCGTCTGTTTTTTCTCAGTTGGAGCGTGAGACGATTGCCGAGCGTATCCGTGACAATCTGCACGAACTTGCCAAGACCGGCAGGTGGCTCGGCGGCGTTACGCCCACGGGCTATACATCCGTCGGTGAGACCACGATGAACATAAACGGCAAAACAAAAAAAGCCTTTCACCTGACGGTGAAAGACGATGAGGCGGAACTTGTGAAACGGATATTCAGCCTGTTCCTTGAGCACAATTCGTTGACTGCCTGTGAAAGCGATCTGCTCGCCCACCATTGCAAGACGAAAAACGGCAGGGATTTCACACGCTTTTCGATCCGCGGTATTCTGACAAACCCCGTTTATATGATCGCCGACAAGGACGCATACGAATACTTCAAAAACGCAAACGCTGATCTGTATTCGGATGAAGAAGAATTTGACGGCAGACACGGAATGATGGTTTACAACCGTACTTTGCAGGAACAGGGCAAGGCGACAAAAATTAAGCCTATTGACGAATGGATCGTATCAGTCGGAAAACACGAGGGCTTTATCAGCGGCAGGGACTGGGTCAAGGTACAGACGATGCTTGAGAGCAACAGATCAAAATCTTACCGTAAACCGAAGAGCCACACCGCGCTGCTCTCCGGGCTGCTGAAATGCAGATGCGGCGAATATATGCGACCGCATATGACGACCCGAATGAATAAAGACGGCGAATACACCTATTACTATTCCTGCACGATGAAACTGAGGAGCAAAGGCAAGCGCTGCAATAACAAAAATGTAAACGGCAATGAATTGGACAGAGAAGTGATATCCGCAGTTAAGGCGCTTGCCGAAAACGGAGACGATTATTTTGAATCGCTCAAGTCCGCACTATCAGAAAATAAGATCAAGGCTGAAAACATAAGCAATGAGCAGACGAGACTTGAAGAAGAAATTGAAAAAAAAGAGAAGGAAATTGAAGCACTTGTAAATAATCTTGCCGAATCAAGCGGAACCGGCGCCGAAAAATACATACTGGATAAGATAAACACATTGAGTGATGCGGTTGAGAAGATAAAAGCGCAGCAGTATACGCTTACTAAAGAAAGTAAGACTGAACTGAACCTGACCGAGAGCATTGACCTGATGCGGGATATGCTGAAAAGTTTTTCCGCGGCGGTGGACAATATGACGGTGGAACAGAAACGGCAGACCATACGCGCGTTCGTAAAAGAAGTAATATGGGACGGAGAAAACGCCCACATTGTATTTTTCGGCTCTGATTATGAATATCCTTTCAAGAAAGATGAAATGCTTGCCGATGATGAATTGTATCTCTTAGGTGATCATAGCAAATGAAATACTGATGCATTTCAGGAATCTGAAGAAATCGCAGGGCGAAGTGCATCTGGATGATTCGCTTGAGAGCGACCGGGACGGAAACCCTCTTAAATTGCAGGACACGATCAGCGACAGCCGCGATCTTGCAGAGGATCTGGAAAAAAAGATACAATGGGAAAAAGTGGCGCGTTACATTGAACACATGGAAGACGAACGCGAAAAGGAGATCATCATCCTGCGATACGGGCTGGACAACAAAAAACCGCTGACGCAGCGCGAGGTGGCGGCGCGGCTGAACATAAGCAGGAGCTATGTATCAAGAATCGAAAAAAAGGTACTGAGTGATATAAAGAGAAGCGCTGAATAAGGCACGAGGGATGTAAAGCAGAATTGCTTTACATCCCTCGTTGTTTTAAAGGATCTTTTCCATGCCTATCTTTTGGACGGCGAGGCCGCATTTTTCATAAAATTTTCTTGCGCTTTCATTCAGCGCCCAAACATTGAGCGTTACGTTATAACAGCCCTCTCTTTTGGCAAAATCGAGAACATACTCATACAGCTTGGTTCCTACATGCTGACCGCGGCAGACCTCGTCCACACAAAGATCGTCAATATAAAGTGTCTTTCTATTTTGCATTGCGCCGGAATGCACCGATTCAAAAACACAAAAAGCGTAGCCGAGGATATTTTCGTTTTCATCAACCGCTGCAAAAACCGGCGTTCCATCGTTTGCAAGAATCGCTTTCAGTTCTTCATCCGTATATTTTTTTGCGCCGGGCTTAAAAAGATCGGGTCTTGCATCCGAATGCACCTTATTTACCTGAAAAAGCAATTTATCCAGCTGCGGGATATCTTTGTTTTGAGCTCTTCTGATATTCATAGTATCAACTCCGGCACCTATTATACATCATAAACTGACATAAGTAAAGAAAAGCCCGGGCACACAGCCCGGGCAAGCGCAATATATTTACGTATGATCAGCGGAAAACGATTTTAGCTTTTCAAATGTATCATCACTGATATCGTGCTCTATTTTACACGCCTCTTCCTCTGCCGTTTTTTCATCAACACCCGCTTCAATCAGCCTGTTTTTGAAAAAGAGATGGCGTTCATAAATTTTTTCCGCGACCTCCCTGCCGGATTCGGTTAAATTTAAATAGCCGTTCTCATCAACGTCCAAAAAACCGCCGTCCCTTAAAATGGAAACAGCGTGGCTCACGCTTGGCTTGGAATAATTGAGAAACCCGGCCACGTCGATTGAGCGCACGTAGCCTTTTTTATTTTTGATTATGAGGATAGCCTCCAAATAATCCTCGCCGGAGGAATGAATCTTCATACTGATCACCATAAATTCAATAAAAGGCCCGATACGAACCGAGCCTTCAAACTTTGAGCGGCACACACCAGTTAGCGTTAACTAACTATATTTATAGTACCATAACTTTCCAAATATGTCAACCATAATTATTTAACATCGTAATCCGAAACGCAGAGCAACATTTCCGCCTTTGCGATTTCTTCTTTCGTGGGAACACGCGCGTCACTTAAAGAATACGCTATACCCAGCTTTTCCCACTTAAACAGACCGAGCGTGTGATAAGGCAGCACCTCTACCCTCTTTACGGTTTTCAGGGATTTTATAAAGGCGGACATCCGCTTCAATCCGGATTCGTCATCCGTCAATCCGGGGACGAGCACATGACGTATCCACATATCCTTGCCGTTATCGGAAAGATATTTTGCCATTTCAAGGATATTCTTATTTGTATGGCCTGTCAGGGCGATATGCTTTTGCTCGTCAATTTCCTTAAGATCAAGCAAAAAGAGATCCGTTACTTCAAGAAGCGCATTGAACTTTGAGATAAACGGTTCCTGCAACGAAAAAGGCTGACCAGCCGTATCCAGCGCAGTATGCACGCCCTTTTCTTTAGCAAGGCGAAAGACTTCCGTTACAAAATCAAGCTGCAACAGAGGCTCGCCGCCGCTGATCGTGATACCGCCTGCACTTAAGTTTTTTCCCCAGTAATTATGGTATTTCCACGCCTTTTCAAAAAGCGCCCCAGCTGTCCATTTCTCGCCGCCGAAAGCCCAGGTTTCCGGATTATGGCAATAGCGGCAGCGCATGGCACAGCCCTGAACGAACGCCACAAAGCGCACGCCGGGGCCGTCCACCGAGCCGAATGTTTCTATGGAATGGATATTACCCGTAATTTCGGTTTTATTACATTCTGTCATGGCAGGTACGTGCAATAACGTCAAGCTGCTGCTCGCGGGTAAGGTCTATAAACTTAACGGCATAGCCGGATACGCGGATCGTGAAGTTTGCGTATTCCTCTTTTTCGGGATGCTCCATAGCATCTACAAGCTTTTCCTTGCCGAAAACGTTTACATTGAGATGGTGCGCGCCCTGGTCAAAATAGCCGTCCATAACCTGAACAAGATTATTTGACTGCTCCTCTTCGTTATGACCGAGCGCATCCGGGTTGATCGTTTGCGTATTCGAAATACCGTCCAGCGCCCAGTGATACGGCAGCTTTGCAACGGAGTTGAGCGATGCAAGCAGACCGTTTTGCTCTGCGCCGTAGCTGGGGTTAGCACCCGGTGAAAGCGGAGCGCCTGCGCGTCTGCCATCCGGCATATTGCCTGTTGCCTTACCGTATACAACGTTTGATGTGATCGTAAGAATAGACGTTGTAGGCTCTGAATCACGATAAGTATGGCGGCGCTTGATCATTTCAAGGAAAGTCTTGAGCAGCCATACGGCGATATTATCCGCACGGTCGTCATCATTGCCGTATTTCGGGAAATCGCCCTCTGTTTCATAATCTACAACAAGGCCGTTCTCATCTCTGATCGTTTTCACTTTTGCGTACTTGATGGCGCTGAGTGAATCAACAACATGTGAAAAGCCCGCGATACCCGTAGCAAATGTGCGGCGCACATCGGTATCGATCAGCGCCATTTCGGCAGCCTCGTAATAATACTTATCGTGCATATACTGAATGAGGTTCAGCGTATTGACATAAAGACCGGCAAGCCAATCCATCATAACAACATACTTTTTCATGACCTCATCATAATCAAGATACTCGCTTGTGATAGGAGCATACGGAGGGGCTACCTGATCGTGCGTTTTAGTATCTACGCCGCCGTTGATCGCGTAAAGCAGACACTTTGCAAGGTTTGCACGCGCGCCGAAGAACTGCATCTCCTTACCGGTCTGCGTTGCGGATACGCAGCAGCAGATCGAATAATCATCGCCCCAAACGGGTTTCATAACATCATCGTTCTCATACTGGATGGAGCTTGTTCTGATAGAGATGGCTGCGGAATATTTCTTAAACGCCTCGGGCAGTGCGCTGGAATAGAGCACGGTGAGGTTCGGTTCGGGTGACGGGCCCATATTTTCCAGCGTGTGCAGAAAACGGTAATCCGTTTTTGTTACCATGGATCTGCCGTCCATACCGATACCGGCAACTTCAAGAGTTGCCCATACGGGGTCGCCGCTGAAGAGCTGGTTATAGGACGGAATACGCGCAAATTTTACCATACGGAATTTCATGGTCATATGGTCGATGATCTCCTGCGCTTCGCTCTCGGTAAGCACACCGTTTTTGAGATCGCGCTGGAAATAGATATCCAGGAACGTTGAGATCCTGCCGACGCTCATTGCGGCGCCGTTCTGCGTTTTGATGGCGGCAAGATAACCGAAATAGAGCCACTGCGCAGCTTCCTTTGCATTTGCGGCAGGCTGAGAGATATCAAAGCCGTAGATCTTTGCCATATCTTTCATGCCCTTAAGCGCATTGATCTGCATCTTGATCTCTTCACGAAGGCGGATAACATCATCCGTCATTGTGCCGTCGCCGCAGTTATCAAAATCTTTCTGCTTTTCTTCAATAAGGAAATCCACGCCGTAAAGCGCTACACGGCGGTAGTCGCCGACGATTCTGCCGCGGCCGTATGTATCCGGCAGACCTGTAATGATCTTGTTGTGGCGCGCCTTTTTCATTTCAGGCGTGTAAGCATCAAAAACGGCCTGATTATGCGTTCTGCTGTATTCCGTAAAGATCTTGTGCAATTCGGGATTCGGCTTATAGCCATAGGTCTCGCACGCCTCTTCCGCCATTTTAATGCCGCCGAACGGCATAAATGCTCTCTTTAAAGGCTTGTCCGTTTGCAGGCCGACGATCTGCTCCAGATCCTTTGTTTCTTCGCTGATATAGCCGGGATCGTATGAAGTGAGCGTGGAAACAACTTCAGTTTCCATATCAAGAACGCCGTTTTTAGCGCGCTCTTCTTTTTGCAGCTTTTGAAGAATGCCCCAAAGCTTATCGGTAGCCTCCGTAGGGGGAGCAAGGAAAGACTCATCCCCGTCATAAGGCTCGTAATTCTTCTGAATAAAGTCGCGTACATTGACTTCTTCTTTCCAGATGCGGCCCTCAAAGCCGTTCCACTGTTTAAAATCCGTCATTGTAATCCTCCTTAATAAATTTATGAAGATTGCGGCTGAACGCCGATATTTTGTGGTCACGAGCACAAGCACCAACAACATATGGTTAGAAAGTACTAACTCGGATTATTATAATAGCATCTTTCAAACAAAAATGCAATAGTAATTTTCTATAACATTAAAAAGTTTAAAAGATGCTTTTTATTGAAAATATATAAATTGTATAAAAAGTGCGGTTTTCAGGCGCGTTCAAACACATTCCCGCCCGCACAATCTATTGCGACGATGAGCGGAAACTCCTTGAAAACGAGTTCCTTGACGGATTCGCAGCCAAGATCATCATAGGCAATAACATCACATTTTTTTATACATTTTGACGCAAGCGCGCCGGCGCCGCCTATGGCGCACAGATACACGGCTTTATTTTTGATAATGGAATCAACCACAGCCTTGTTTCTTTCCCCTTTGCCGATCATGGCGGCAAGTCCGTTATCAAGAAGCAAAGGCGTGAACACATCCATTCTGCCGGAAGTGGTGGGGCCGCAGGCACCCACGGCGAGGCCCTGCGGCGCAGGCGTGGGACCGGCGTAATAGATAACGGCGCCGTTCAGGTCAAACGGCAGTTTTGCTCCGCTTTCTATTGCGGCGGCTATCCGCTTATGCGCAGCGTCTCTTGCCGTATAGACCTGCCCGGAAAGGACGACCCTGTCCCCCGCTTTCAGAACAGGCGCATACTCGCGCAGCTGAGATGAATCCAAAACATATTCATTCACTTTTTTCAAGCTCCTTTGCGCGGCGTTTGAGTGATTCGTTTTCCTCTTCAAGAGCCTGCAAAACGGCAATATTCTGGGCAAGCTCCCTGTTTGCTTCTTTAAGCTGGAAATCAAGATTCGTATTGATGATCTCAAGCCGCTGACATTCGAAATTCACATCTTCAAGAGCTGCCATCAGGCGTGAGATCTGCTCTTTAAGAACATCTATATCGCTTTTATTTTCCGTAAGGCAGCCCTCCTTAAAAACAAATACAAAGGTGTAAAAGGGGCCGCAAAGCAGCCCCTCAAATTAAAATCATGCGTCTATATCGGTATCCTTTTCAATATAGAATCTGCCGAACCAATTAAACGATATGCTGTAAGCACTGTCAAGCTCTTCCGCAAGCGTTGTGGCATCCTCAGAAGCAATAGCGCTTTCGGCATTGACCTTCCAGATCGGTGTGCCGCTTGTGCCTACGAAATACATAATGTGATAACCGTACTGCGTTTGAACGATACCGACATCTCCGGCGCTGCGTGAGGGATCAAGCGCCCACGCTTCAAATGCGTCTACCATCTGACCGGGAACTACATCCTCGTAAAGACCGCCGTTTGACGCGGAGCCGGTATCCGTAGTGTTTTCCTCAGCAAGCGCAGCAAAAGAAGTTTCCGTTGCATCGCCGGCATTAAATTCATCTACAATATCCTGCGCAGTCTCATAGGCAGCGGCCCACTGCTCTTCCGTAGCGCTTGTAGCGTCTGTAGAATCATCGTCCGTTTCGGGAGCTATAAGGATATGACGGACGTCAACGCTTTGCGCATCAGGTACGGAAACAGGTTCAAGAACATAAACCACCGTTGTGGAATACTGATAAACATCCCCTGCTCTGCGGTCTGTGCTGAAGAGCCAGTCAAGGCCGGGATATTCAAGCTCTTCATCTTCGCTGTGTTCTTCACCGTCTTCATGGGTATGATCGGCGGCAGTTGCTATTGCATAGCCCGCGTTTTGAAGAACTGTTCTTGTGGCATAAAACTTAGTTGACGCCTCTGCCTGCGCATAATAGGAATTATTATAAACGCTGTCCTCGCTGTATTCTACGCAAAGATCTGTAAAGTTGGAGCCGTCGCTGTTGAGCGCCTCGCTGAAAGCGATTGCGTCATCCTCTGTGGAGGCTTCAAATATTCTGATGCTTACCGCTTCATAATCTTCAATATTTTCGTCACGGTATGCTTCAATATCCGCATCTGTATACTCTTCTTCGGAAACATTTTGGGATATTTCAGACTGATAATTCTGGGCAATATAAGAAATTGTGGCTTCGCGGCGGAAAACGCTTTCCGTTACGCCCTTGCCCATTGCCTGAACAAGATAGCCGGAAAGGGTATATCCGTAGCTTGAGGCAGTTGATTCATACTGACTGAGCGTATCTTCCAGTTCGGTCTGCTGGTCTTCGGTGATCTCCGGCTCCTCGCCGCCGTTTGCCTCAACAGCCTCATTATAATACATATACGTTGACTTGATGCCCTCAAGCACCTGCTCATTCAGATATTCCAGCCAGGTCATGACCTCTCCGTCGTCATTCGTTGTGGTCTGCTGAGAGAGAGGAATATCAAAATCAACATCCAGATTGTATTCTGCAAGATCAAGGCCGTACTGCTCATAAGAGCTTTGCGTAGACATGAGGTTATTATATGTATTGGCAAAATAATAATTGTAGGTTGAAACAGGGATCCTGATCTTTTCACCGTTATCGTCCACGATTGTAGCGGCGGTGAGATTGGCGGTCCACTGCAAGGTTGAGTGAATGAAGCCCTTGCGCACCGTACCCGTTGCAACATACGCAACAAGCAGCGCGATAACGACTACTACGGCAACAACGCTTTTGATCACTCTTGCGGTATTGGAAGCAACGCCGCTCTTCTTGCCGTTCAGCGAATCCAGCTTATTCTTTGCGGAGTCTATTTTTTTGTTGAGAGCGGCTTTGGCCTTTTCATCCGTTTCGGAATCGCGCTTTTCCCTCAGCTCTTTGATCTCTTTTTCAAGAGCGGCTCTTTTTTCAGCAGCTTTTTTTGCTTTCTTTTCCTGCCTTTCAGCCTTTTTTGCGCTTTTATCCTTCTTTTCCGAATCGGATATTGAGCCGCCGCTCAAAATATCCTCGTTCAAATCTTTTTTAGCCATCTTTTTTCATCCTTACCTGTAAACGAATTTATTTGTATACCATTTTACACTAAAATGTACAATATTACAAGAAAAATTTTATCAGTACGAAGTTTGCTGCGCTGCAACATAATCGCTGTTTGGATCGGCATAGTTTACGTTTTTGATGCCGAGGCCGTCCTTAAGCTCTGTAGCATCAAGCATTTGGAGCGATTGTTCGTTAAAGCAGTCCTGCTGCGCGTCATACATATATTCCGCCGATCTTGAGATGAAATACATAATATGATAACCGTGCTCGGATCTTACGATATCGGTATCGCCGTAGGCGCGATTGGGATCCATTGCCCAATTTTCAAACTCCTCAACCATTTGGCCGCTTGTTACGCCCATATAGCCGCCGCCGTAAAGGCCGCTGGAACCGGAAGAAGTGGATTCCGTATCGTCGCTGTATTCTTCAGCCAGTAATGCAAAGGAAAGCTCCGTTTTATCGCCGGCATTAAACTCGTCAAGTATCTGCTGCGCCTTTTCATACGCCGCGTTCCATTCCTCTTCCGTATATTCCGTTGTGGAGGAAGAGGAATCCGTTGTTGAATCGCTTTCGCTTTCCGATTCCGGCATAACAAGGATATGGCGGACGGAATAGACCTGGCTGTCCTCCACAAGGAAAGGCTGGCTTGTTTTGAGGATAACGTAAACCACGCCGACATCTTCGTTTGCATAGTACGTTGTACTGCCGACGGCGGTATTCTCATCAAACATCCACTGCGCGACCTCCTCACCGAAAGAGGTTTCAACATCAACGCGCGCCTGTGCAGCTTCTATGGATTCACTGAGGGCGGAAACAGCCTCCTCCTCCGTTTCAAAATAGCCTGCCGAAATGAAATTATCTATGAGATCGGCGCAGGCTTCCGGAATGAGCGCACGCATGGATTCCACATCGGTGATCTGCTGCATATACGCTTCCGCGTTGTCTATACTCTGCTGCTTCGTAGTATCGTCCGTTGTATCATAATTCATTTCAAGCAGCGCAAACGAGCAGGATTTATAATCGTCCTCATGCTCTGAAAAATATGCGTTTACTTCATCATCCGTAGGTCTTTCGGTAATGGCGTACTGGTTATAATAAGTACCTGCAATGTAATACTGCTCCATATAATTGCGCAGCGTTTCCAGCCCGCAGTAGGCGCCGAAGATCTGCTGCGAATATTCGTTTGCGCTGAGTCCTTCCTCCGAGGCGCTCTCTCTGACCAGATCAAGCTGGGATTCGATCTCTTCCTGCTGCTCCTGCGTAAGCGTGATACCTGCCTCAAGCCCTAATTCGTAATACATGGTATTGAGCTTGATGCGCTCTTTTGTGGTCTGCTCAAAAAGATCGAGCCATGATATTTCATTGCCGTCCGAATCCGTGGTGTACTGCGTTGAGAAATCCTGCGTTGAATCCAGATCATAATAGCCGTAATTGGCGTAATACGTATATTCGTATACGATACTGTCATAGTAATAATTGTACAGGCCGACCGAAACATCGATATCTCCAACCGTCATTGCAATATTGCCGGGATTCATTTTTTCGTTGCTGTTCGGCACCGTGTAATAGCGCACGCCGAGTATTACCAATACGGCAATGATCACCAGCGCAAGCAGAGTTGAAAGGATCACCGATACACGTTCCTTTTTTATAACGATATTCTGCGATTTTATCGCCGTATCAACATCGCCCTGCGGCATGCTGACGTTTTCCGCGCTGCTCTGCGGTGCGCTTTCAAATTCGAACTCGGCGCCGTTTGCACCTTCAAGCACACTGTTTTCAGCGGCAGGCGCGCTTGCGTCAAACTGCCAGTTATCGTTTTGCTCATACGCCACACCGCCTGAACCGGCATCCGATCCGTTCTCCGTTTCGGCAGCATCTGCGCCGTTTTCTGCGGGCTGCTCAAGCTCCGCGGTATCCTGCTCTGCCGGTTCGGATGGACTTTCCGTATCGTTGAGCTGCTGCGTCTGCTGCTCTTCACCGGCGTTTTCAGGCTCAGTATTCTTATCTAATTCTTTGTTTAGATCCTTTTCGCTCATAAGGACACTCCCTGCAAATAAAACTTAATTATACAGTAAGCATTATACACTAAGCGCTGATTTATTTCAATAATAAATAGTTATGGAATTATTAAGAATTTGTCATTTTAAATATTTGTGTTGAAAACGGGTATAAAATGTAGTATTATGAGAATGTCGCGGTGTGAAAACGCCGCAGATTATTTTGGAGAATGGTGCTTTATATGCAGGATATAAACCACAGGCAGGAAGGCCCGGCATGGCGCTGGCTGCTTGCCACGGTATTCCTTTTCCCCATACTGCCGGAATATATAAGCCCGTTTGTGCTTTTTGCGGCGTTCATTGTTTTTAAAGTGCAGTGGTCACGCGAGGGGCGCAAGGCTAAAGTGGGCACTTTGGGGAAAATGATCATGGCGTTTATGTGCCTGGCGCTGCTGAGCGTTTTCTGGAGCGACACCGTGCTTGACACGCTCGGCTCCGCAGGGCTTTGGTGGGCCGTTTTTCTGATGCTGGTTATGATAAATAACCTTGCGGATACACGCAAAAAGATAAACGATATCATCAAAGCCGCCGTTGCAAGCGCCGCAGCAAACGGAATCTTGGGCACATTGCAGATATGCAGCTATTCGCTTTGCACGGCAGGCTACATAAACAGCAATTTCGTGATACCCACCCCCATATACAAGGGGCTTGACAAGCTTGTATATACATGGCTTCCGTTTGAGATAAGCACGCACACGTTTGACGACCGTGCAAGCGGCTTTTTTTCAAACCCGAATCTGCTTGCCACCTATTTGATATTTGCATACCCGCTTTCCGTTTACATGTTTTTAAATGCAAAAACGAAAAGCCACAGGATACTTTATATCCTGTTTAATCTGCTGATCTCGGCGGGCTTAAGCTCCACAATGACAAGGGCGGGCTGCGTTATCGCAATAGCAGGCTGGGTATTCATGTTTATTGTGCTTATAAAACGCCACGGCAAAACGCTGTTTAAGATACTGATACCCACGCTGATGATCATCGTGCCCTCCCTGCTGATGCGGTACGGCCTTATAGCGATACCGGTGCCCCATTCAAACGGAGGCGCCGCCGCAAGCAGCGAAGCCGCAGCAGCGGCAGCGCATGCGGCAAAGCAATCCTCCGCGAACCATTTTGAGATTTGGCAGAGCGCTTTTGACTATATAACGGAAAACGCGCGGACATTTCTGATAGGCCTTGGTTTCGGGTGCGAGAGCACGGGCAATTTCCTTTTGGAAGAATACGGACTCAACAAACCGCACGCGCACAATTTTGTGCTGGAGATATGGGCGGAGCTTGGAATCATAGGCATAGCTCTGCTGTTTGCCGTGATCATCAAGGCGGTCATTACCCTGTTTAAAACAAAGACGCCGAGCGGTCCGAGGTACGATGTTATATTTTATATCTTTACAAGCCTTGGCATGTATCTGGGCTTCGGGCTTACGGATTACATATTCAACTCGCCTAAACAGATCATTCTGCTCATGATGCTGATCGGCCTGACGCAGGCTATAAGCAGGTGCTACGAGCAAAACGAACCTGCATATATAGATACGGGGCAGTTTGCACAGCGTATACCCGATACGGTCGGTACAACCTAAAATATACAAAAATTAACCGCTTTACGTAGCAAACGTAAAGCGGTTAATTTTATAATATTCCGTTCCTTTTCATCTGCCTGAGCAGGCGAACCGAACGGTAAAGCAGGTATTGATTATTGAAGTTTCCAAGCTTTTTGTGCCACAAAAGCTCGTTATATAAAGCATACATCTCTGTTTTCATATCGCAAAATACAGTGGGAACGATCTTTGCTTTGTAGTTCTCGTAAAGCTTCAGCTTCCTGCCGCAGGCGGAAAGGCAGAACAATTCGTATTCCGGCTCCGCCCACATAATGTTGAACGGATCAACAACGCCCACCAGCCTGTATGTATCGGGATCTATAAGCAGATTCGGCAGCCAGTAATCGCCGTGGATCAGTGTAGGCATGCCGCACGCATCATACAATATCTTATCCAGATTCCGAAAAGAAGCCTCTACGGCTTTAAAAACTTTTTTGCGTATGTGCCCGGCACGATATGAATTACAGGCAAAGTCATAGATATCTTGGGCAAACGAGCTGTAATAAGCATACCACGTATCATAGACCGCGTTGTCAACGGGGCCGAATTTGGCGTTGTGCACCGTATGCAGCTTCAGAAGATTATCCGTTACAGCATCGGCAAGGGCTTCTCTGTATCTTCGCGGGATATGCAGCTTATCGCCGCCGACGCCGTTAAAATATTGCATAACAAGAAAGGCGTTTGAATGATCGTCCGTACCGAAATGATATATTTTCGGCAGTCTGCAATCCACCCTGCCGGAAATGAAACTGATCTGCTCATATTCTTTTTGCAGGAGCTGAGGATACTTGCTGCATTTTACGGCAACGGCAAACGGCGCGTTTTTCAGTTGCGCTTTATATACAACAGCGCTGGCGCCGCCGCCGATTTGCTTTATGTTTTCAGGTATGAACTGTGTATTTGAGCTGAGATAATCCGTGATCTGATTTATTTCCATGGCAACGACCTCAAAAGATATGCTCAACAGGACGGACATATTTTTCAATGGCAGACAAGTTCTAACAGCCCAACTATAGCACAAAGTAAAAACGATTGCAACACTATGAAAAAGGCAAGGCTGCATTATAAAAACCGCTTTACGGATCAACCGTAAAGCGGTTTTATGGTTTATCTGCCGCGATCGTAAGAGCGGACGCGGAAATTGGCGCCGCACTGCTCGCAGATCTTTTTGGATTTTTCTATATCCTCAGGCGGGATAACATCTACAACCGTCATCCAAACCTGTGCGCCGCAGGCAACGCAGTCCTTTGTAAATTGAAGCATGGCGTCAAATGCTTTGCCGGGGTAAATATTTTTTGTGATCTTATCATATTTTTCGGAATCGGGATCGTTCAGAGATACCGAAATAATATCTATGACCGAGCATATCTCGGCAGCGGTAGGCTTTTTGTTTATAAGATCCGAAAGACCGTTTGTATTGATGCGCAGTTTTATATTGGGATATTTTTCTTTCATATATTTTGCGGTTTTGATCAGATTTTCATATGCGTTGGTGGGTTCGCCGTAGCCGCAGAACACCGCCTCTTTTACGCCGGTAAAATCATAGGCGTCAACAGCCGCCTTTATATCTGCAAAGGTAGGCTCCGTATCATGCCAAAGGCGCTTTGCATCGCCCACGGCGTCCGCCTTTTTGCGAATACAGAAAGCGCAGTTGCAGGGGCACTTATTTGTGATATTGAAATAGGTATTGCCGTACCAGCTGTAAATGATATCTGCCATTACTTTTCTATCTCCTTTTCAAAACGTAATTTGATCTTGGCGCGGTCAAGCGCGAACGCAAGAACGATGAAAACGACCGCGCTGCCTACTGCCTGAATGACATTCGCCGGCAGATCGGCAACAGCGCCTTCTCTGTAAACAATAAGATCGGTAAAGAAATAACCGAGTATCGTGATCATGCCGGAAATCACCGTTAAAAGCGCCGTACGAACGCTTAGGAGGCTCTGCAGTTTTTTTGAAACGAGCACAAACGGAACCGCGATAAGCACTTTAATGATTGCCGACGGAATGGCATAGACGGCAAAGCCCGAAACAAGATCCGCGCATGCCGCACCGATGGCGGCGGAGATAAACGCCCACGGGCCGCCCATAAGCAGCGCCGTAACATAGATCACAGCATCTCCAACGTGGATATAACCGCCCGCACCGATCGGAACATGCAGCATCGTTAGGCCAAAGACCATTGCCGCAAACATTGCGGAAAAGCAGATATTTTTCGTTGTTTTATTTACGCTCATCGTTTTATTCATAATAGATCACCATAGCCTTTCTGTGATTTTTCACACCAAATCGCCAAGCCTTTTTTCAAAGTCAACACCCTCCTGGGCATTTTTTTCATCCGTTACGCTGATGACATTTGATACGAATTCGCCCGCAAGCTGAGCCGCGTCAAATACCGATTTTCCTGTCAGCATCATACCCGTAAGGACGGCGGAAAAAATATCTCCCGTGCCGGAAAAATAACCGCCGCGCTTCGGTGCAAGGAAAGTCCTGCGCTCGTTTTGCGTATAGACCGTGCTGCCGATCATCTCACCCTGCTCCACGCCGGTGAGCACCACAGCACGATTGCCCTTGCCAAGCATTACACGAGCCGCTTTTTCCGCATCCTTTTCACCGGAGAGCTGCATGAGTTCCGTTGCATTCGGCGTAATGATATCCGCAAGGCATGCCAGCCTTTTTACCTGCGCGCACAGCTCGCCGTCAAATCCGTCATACAATTCGCCGTTATCGCCCATTACGGGGTCAACAACGAGCAAAGCATTTGTATCTTCAAAATATTCGATCACGGCCTCTACCGCCTGCGGCGAGGCAAAATAGCCGGTCAAAACGGCGTCAAAATCCGCCGAGAGCTTTTGCCATTCGGCAAAGCAAGGCTTTAGAAAAGCAGACATATCCTGCCTGTAATAGCTGCCGTATGCCGTTTGGTTTGAAAGTACGGCGGTCGGCGCGGGATGCGCTTCTATGCCGAGGGCGGCAAGGAGCGGGAGCTGAACGCCGAGCGAACATTTGCCGAAGCCGGAGATATCGTTTATAACGGCGCATTTTTTCATATAAATACACACCTTTTTGCAACAGCTGTTGATTTAAGTTCAAAAACATTATATAATACATGTGGCATTATTTATATACGCAATTTTAATATTTTTTTAGGGTACAGTTATGAGCAAATATGCAGAAGTATACGACTATATAAAGAACGAGATCAAGACCGGGCAGGTGGCATACGGCGGCAGACTTCCGTCCGTACGCAAGGCGAGCGAGCTTTTTTCCGTAAGCCGGACAACGATTCAAAACGCATACTTTGCGCTTGCCGAGGACGGCTATATCATCAGCGAACCGCAGAGCGGATATTATGTTTCCTACAAAAGCCCAAAAAGCAGTTCCCGGCAAAACACGCAGCAGCGAAACGAAGTGATTTATGATTTCAGCGGCAGCGAAGCAGACAGCGAAAGCTTTGATTTTGATGAATGGCGCCGGCATATGAAAGCAGCGCTCAGACAGAATGACAGACTGCTTTCCTACAGCGAAGCACAGGGAGAGGAACAGTTGCGGCAGGCAATATCGGAATACATACTTGAAAAAAGAAACGTAGCGGCATCGGCAGACAGGATCGTTATCGGCGCGGGCGTGCAGAGCCTTTTGCACGTGCTTTGCGCGCTGATAGACAAGGGGCAGACCGTATCTTTCCCGGACAAAAGCTTTGTGCAGGGCGCCGCGCTTTTCGAGGACTACGGCTTTGAGGTAAAATACCGCTATAAAGACGCCGGTATCATCTATGTATCCCCTTCTCATATGACGCGCTGGGGCGACGTGATGCCGAACAGGCGCAGGATAGAGCTTACAAGATATTCCGCACAAAACGGAAATCTTGTTATAGAAGACGATTACGAGAGCGATTTTCAGTACAACAGCCGCCCGACCCCTTCGCTTTATGCGCTTTCGGGCGGGAGCAATGTAGTTTATATAGGCTCCTTTTCAAGGCTTTTGCTGCCCTCCATAAGGATCAGCTTTATGATCCTCACGCCGGAGCTGACTGAAAAATACAGAGAACATTTATACAAATTCAGCCAGACGGCGAGCAAAACGGAGCAGATCGCCCTTTGCAGCTTTATACGCGACGGCAGACTGATGGCGCAGATCAGAAAAACGAGAAGATTTTATACTGCAAAAACAAAAATGTTTTACAACATATTGAAAAACACGTTTGGCGACTGTAAAATAGAGATAAGCGAAAATCTGCTTCAGGTTATTCTGCATGTTCCGTTCAGCGGGGAGATAAGCGATTTTGAAAGAAACGGCATAAAGCTTTATGTTGAAAAATATGAAGACGGCATCATCTCGCTTGTGCTCAGCCCAAGCTCAATCGCGCAAAATGCGCTTGAAAGCGCGGCAAAGGCTTTAAAAAAGTCAATAGAAAAATAGAATTTTTGTTCTAACAGTCCTTATTTATGTACTGTTGCTACATTGCATATTGCAATCCTTTTTGAAACGAGTAAAATGGGAATTGTAAGAAACGCCCCCCAAAAGAAAAGGAGAATGCAATATGAAAAATCTTGTTAAGCACTTTGTACTTTTTGTTATAACCGCCGCTGCCGGATTTGCAGCCATATCGCTGCCCTTCAGGCTGTTTGAGAATCTGAGCCAGCTTGAGATGCGCCTTGTGCTTGCGGGAGAGATCGCCGTGCTTGCTGTGATCCTGAGCGCGGTATTTCTGAGCAAAGAGGCGCGCGCGCAGAAAAAGCTTAGGAACGCCGCTTCAAAGGAAGCGCGCTGGAATGATATGCAAAGGCAGATCAGCGGTATCGGCGCCGGCAGTTATGACGGCGAAGAAAGCAGCAATATTGCCGCATAAGCCGCAACATATCGGTTTTGGCGTTTGCGGTTGAAAAAGAAAAGAGGAAGAATCATGAGCAATTTAAGCCCCTTTTGCACCTGCACAAATTATAAATGCAAGCTGCATCCGAGGAATCATGACAAGGGCTGCGCGCCCTGCATTGAAAAAAATCTGAAAACAAAAGAACTGCCAAGCTGTTACTTTAACCTGTTTGAGGACGCCGACAAACGCAAATCAGACGGTTTTGAGGCATTTTGCGAGCTTGTGCAAAATTCGAAGTGCAAAGAATGAAAGAGGCTGCCTCACGAAAGCGGGGCGACCTCTTTTGCTGTTTATAGCACAGTATTTTGACGTGTATTACGAAAATTACGGTGAGAATTATGAAAAACGCAGAGATCATCCACGGTAAAAACGTTAAATTCAAAACATCTTTCTGGAGTGACAAGCAGGAGCTTGTGCAAGGCGTGGTCATTCCCTACCAGCAGCGGGCACTTGGGGACGGCGTTGACGGCGCGGAGCCGAGCCGTTGCCTTGAAAATTTCAGAAAAGCGGCAAAGGCTTTGCAGGCAAGAAAAAGCGGGATAAAGACGCCCGTTTTCCCAACCGACAAATGGCATTACACAGATGAAAATGCCGACCCCGCCGCTTTCAAGGGCTGGGTATTTCAGGATTCGGACCTGTATAAATGGATAGAGGCGGCAAGCTATGCCCTTGAACAGTGTTATGACAATGATCTGGATAAGGAGATAGACAAAGCCATAACGCTGTTCCGCAGCGCGGCGGAGGACGACGGATATATAGACACCCTGTATACCATAAACGATCCCGCGGCAAGATTTACCAATCTGCGTGATTTTCATGAACTATACTGCTTTGGGCACCTTGCGGAGGCGGCGTGTGCGCACTACTGCGCAACCGGCAAGAAAGAACTGCTCAGCGCGGCGACGGCTTTTGCCGACCTGATCTGCCGCGAATTTGGTGCGAACGGCAGACAGGGGTATGACGGACACCCCATTGCCGAGGAGGGCTTGCTGAAGCTGCACGAGCTGACGGGTAATAAAGAATACCTTGAAACGGCACGCCTGATGATAAACAGGCGCGGCACGAGGCCGTATTATTTTGACACGGAGCACGGCGAGAATACGCCGCCGGACATACAGAAATATGTATACAACCAAGCGCATCTGCCGGTACGAGAGCAAAAGGAGGCCGTTGGGCACGCGGTGCGCGCCGTATACCTTTACACGGCGATGGCGCACCTTGCGCGGCTTGACGGCGATGAGGCGCTGTTTGCAGCCTGCGAGGCGCTTTTTGACGATATAACGCAAAGGAAAATGTATATCACGGGCGGCATAGGCTCCACAAAAAACGGCGAGGCGTTTACATATGCCTATGACCTGCCGAACGCCACGGCATATGCGGAGAGCTGCGCGGCGGTGGGCATGATCTTTTTTGCGCGCAGAATGATGCAGGCAGACGCAGATTCCGGCTATTTCGACGCGGCTGAAAAGTGCCTTTACAACTGCGTGCTTGCCGGAATGGCGCAGGACGGAAGATCCTTTTTTTACACCAATCCGCTTGAAGCCGAACCGAAAACGCTTGCGCTTGACGAACGGCGAAGCCACATTAAGCCCGAACGGCAGAAATGGTTTGACTGCGCCTGCTGCCCGCCGAACATTGCCCGCCTGATAGAAGATCTGGGCAGCTACTGCTTTGCGGAAAGCGAAGATACCGTTTTTATCAATCTGTATGAAAGCTGTGTGGCGGACTGCGCCGCCGCTGAAATCGAAATTAGCAGCGATTATCTGAAAAGCGGGAAAGTAAATGTAAAAATAAAGCCGAAAAAAGCTTTCACGCTTGCGTTTCGCATTCCGGGGTGGTGCGATCATTTTAAATTCAGCAAAGAGAATCCGTTTATCAAAAAGGGCTACGCTTATTTTGAAATTGACGGTAAAACTACGATAGAAGCCGAATTTGAAACGCGCGTAAAGATCATGCGCTGCAACCCGAAAGTGCGGGAAAATATAGGAAAAGCGGCGATCATGCGCGGGCCGTTCGTCTACTGCCTTGAGGAGGAGGACAACGGCGCGGAGCTGCACATGCTGCGCCTTGCCGAGCACCCGAAATTTGAATTTGACGGTGAAAATATCTTGGCAAACGGGTATCGCGAAAAGTTTACCGGAAGCGTGCTTTACAGCGAATACAAGCAGCCGGTGGAACGGCTTGTAAGGCTGAAATTCATACCGTATTACAAATGGGCAAACCGCGGCGAAAACGAAATGGCGGTCTATATAAGATACAGATAGCTTGCAAAATACAAACCGCTCGACCGGCAATATAGAGTATAACAAAGACCCCGTCCGTTTTGGACGGGGTCACAGCGTGTAGAAAAAGGTGTAAATTTAGAAAAGCGGGCAGTCCTACACGCTGAGG
>URED01000035.1 GCA_900546785.1 uncultured Oscillospiraceae bacterium
CAAGCACTGTTGCCGATAAATTCGCGCACGGCATCCGCACTGCGCAGCGTTTTCGAGGAGGAATCAGAAACAGGGGTGATTTTATTATCTGATACAGTATTAAAGCCGCATACACAGATATCCGTTTCATTGTCCGCAGCGGATAAGAGCAGTGAATACATGTTTTTATCAATATAATCATCTGAGTCGACGAAAGCGATGAAATCGCCCTTTGCTATTCTCAGCGCCGCGTTTCTTGCACTGCTAACGCCAGCATTGTTTTGATGCAGCACCAAGATACGGCTGTCTTTCTTCGCCCATTCATCACAGATACTGCCTGAAGAATCCGAAGAACCGTCATCCACCAGAATGATCTCCAGTTCCCTATAGGACTGGCTGACGATACTTGCTATACAGCGGTCAAGATATTTTTCAACATTATATACAGGCACGATCACGGAGATCATATCATTCTTCCTCTTGCTTTCGTAAATTCTGTTCGTTTGTTTTGGAATAAACTTCGGAAGCGACCATGCCGAGCACCACAAAAGTGCAGATACCCATCATCGATTTTACGGAGGCGCTGCCGATCATAACGGCAAGCATGGTAAGAACAGTGGCAATGCCCGTTATCTTGATTCGCTTTTTTACAAGCTTAGAATTCACCATCATAAATAAACGGAGTATGGCATAAAGGTACACGGCAAATCCGATCCAACCGAACTGCCCGATGATGCTGGCAAAGAAATTATCGTTCAGGAAAACGCTGTCCTCCCCGAACGCCCAGGAATCGCGCCAGCCGAACATATCATAGAGCTTTGAATAATATCTCTGCGCCATTTCGGAGCCGTAGGTAGCAAAACCGGAGCCGAGCGGAAAATACATATTTGCAACCCTACCGCCGTAAATAATAAGCGTTCTTCGCACCGAATCGCCAATCAAATACTCCTCGATATCCTGCCAAGTGAAAAAAGCAACGATAACCACGATCGGAAGCACATAGCGCAGCTTGAATTTATCCTGCTTTCTGAACATGATCGCCATAAAAATAACGCAGAATACAAAGCAGTAGATCAATGCGGAGGATGTAAGAATCAGCGGCACAAAGGCAAGCGCGGTATAAATAAAGAAAGATCTGGAACTGATATCGGATAAAGCCAGGATCAGAATACAGCAGAATGCGACCCAGCCGAATGAAATGCCGCCAAGCCAATAAAAACCAAACACGCGCAAGCCGAAAACAGAGCTGGAAGAAGTCAGAACACCGTTTACAACCTGCCCTAAAACGGCCAGACAGAAGAAGAAAATAATTGCCGCCTTGGCGGGGAAAGCAAGCGTATTTATTACGCGGCGGCGCACGTTTTCTTTCCTTGTAAGATACATGGAAGCCAAGAAAGGCGCAAAGGTTTTCCAAAGCCACAGAAGGTCTACAAAAATGGGGAAAGGCTCTTCTATCAGCCTGCCGGCAAGATTTGAGATCAGCCCGATTACGGAAACAACCGTTAGGGCAATAACGATATGCCAGCTGTTTTTATCCAGCTTCCGTGTAAGCATAAGATACCATACAAATACAAAGGAAATAACGCCGATGGCTTCATCGTAATATCCAAAGACGCCGCCTATCGAAAAGCAAATAGGAAAAAGGAGGATAAGAAGCGCGTAAATATCATAAACACTTACGGTAAAATTCAGTTTTAACTTAAACTTCACTTGCCTTTCCCTCCTCTCTTTTACTTATAAAACAGCATCAGCACTTTATATAATCAGCTGCATAAACAAACTGGAAATATTGATTATTTATCAAATGATCTGTTCAGATCCCTGCATGCGTCCAGGAAGATACCCACATCCACCGAATAACTTAAATATTTTACACCAAGCTCACGCCACATAACAAGATCCTGCGGCGTATCCACAAACGTGCCGATCACTTTATTTTTCTTCTTGGCCTTGGCAACGATCTTTTTCATCTCTTCCACAACAATGGGATCGTTCACCTGCCCCGGAATGCCGAGCGACTGTGAAAGATCATACGGGCCGATGAAAAGGATGTCTACGCCGTCCACCTCAAGGATCTCGTCGAGGTTTTCTATTGCCTTCACGCCCTCAAGCTGAAGAATGATCAGCAGATTTTTGGAATCTTCAAAATAATCGAATCTGTCCATAGCGGAATAATCGGCGGCGCGCACAAAGCGGCAGACACCCCGCATGCCGTAAGGATAGAATTTGGCAAATTTTACAACCTTTTCCGCGTCTTCGGCGGAATTGATCTGGGGCACCTGTATGCCGTAAGCGCCTATATCAAGCGCCTTGCCCACGGTGTTTTCGCCCGAATCCTTAAGCCTTATGATCGGGACGGCGCCGCGTGCTTCGGCCGCTCTTATATTATTCTGCTGGCTTTCTATGGAAACGGGGCCGTGCTCTGTATCCAAAATGACATAATCAAACCCACCGAGGCTTGCCGCCTCTACGAACATGGGATCTCCCGTCTTCATAAAGATTCCGTAAACGCATTCGCCGTTATCCAGCTTGTTTCTGAAATTCTGCAAGATCTTATTCATTTTCTTCACACTTTCTGTAAATATGATTATAAATAGCGTCCGCTATTTCAAAATCTTCCTTTTCATCTATATCAACGGCCTCTATCTCGTTTACTTCAACAATAAACGGCGACTGCCCGATCCTGCGGCCCATATCCTCAATCACATACCGTTCATATATGTAAAAGCCGCTTGTTTCCTCATAAAGCGGATCAAGATCCTGCGTGCGCGGAATATGATCAAGCGAATAATTGAACGGCGTGCCGTTTTTCCAAAGAAAATCCTGCAGCTTTTTTGCCGCAAATGCCGAATCGTTCATACCGCTCAAAACAGCGTCCAGCCCTTTTTCTATGCTTTCGGCAGAGATGAACGGCGCCGTAGTATGCGTCATAACATAAATATCCGCAGGAACATCTTTTGCAAACGCCGCCAGAACCTCATTCATGGAAGTTGTATCCGTATCCAGTGTGGCGGAACGTTTCAAAAATCTGACACCCTGCGGAATATAATCCTTTATCTTTTCATTGCTGCAATAAACATAGACTTCATCTATCTTATCTATTTTAAGCAGAGTATGGAGAATATAATAACAAAGCGGCTTTCCGTTTGTAAAAGACTTGGTATTTTTCTGCGGAAGCCTTGTGTTGTTGAGCTTCATGGGCACGATTGCTACGATCTTCATACTCTGTTTTCTCCTTCTAAAACAATAAAGTTTATTTATTCAAAACCCTCTGTCGCGGCATTCCAACGATGAAGATTATTTCCAAAAACCGCGCAGAAGCTTTTTGAGCTTATTATATAAGCCGAGTTTTAAAAGTAACGCTTTGCCGTCCAGCTTCAGGCACTGCTGCGGGATCAATGAAAAAACGACTCGGTTAAAGTTTTGGTTTCGTTTGATTTTATTTTCAAACTCTGTTCTGAGTTTAGTCATCTCACAAGGCGCTTTGAGCTGACCATTTTTTGCAATTGCTTTTTCGGGATCCACATCCTTCAAAACCAGATCCGACATGGCAAGCAGCCTTGACCCCTTTTCCGTTTGGCAAAGCGCAAGTGAAATCCCCTTTTCCCGCTCCTGTGCGGGAAGCTCGCTGCCCCACGAATCGCCGATTGTAAGATCCGATACCCGCTCTGTTTTTGCGTATTTGCAGGAATAGCAGCTGTCTGCAAAGATCATGTTATACAAAAACGCAATCATATATCTATCGATTACGCCATCCGTAGCAACGCTTTTGTTATTACAATATACTTGGAAATTACGTTCTTTCCTAAAAGCTATATCTTCAAGATCGGCAAGTTGAATCTTATACTGTTTCAGAAACATCTCCAGCAATTTGGGAGAGGGCGTACCATGGCATATCAGATCCACAGTATAAAGAGCGCTTTCAAGATCTTTGCCTACAAAATTTTTTAATGCCGCAACCTGGCACGGCAGGCCGATAAAAAGCACTTTTTTCCCGTTTTTCAGCTTATCTTTTACCGCTTTATAGGAGCCGGAGGGGTCGCTTTTTACATATTTGGAACCTGCAAATTTTTTAACATCATCAACGGTTTCGGCAAATTCAAAAGTAAATTTACCGTCTTTCAAAGCACAGCTGCATACCGAACCGCCGGATGTTATAAAAGCTTTGGAAATTGCAGAAGCGAAACCACCGGAAGAGCTTTTTTGCCGCTGCACGGGATCTGCGCACCAGCCCTGCACCCACTTTTGGGGCATTTCGGCTTTTGCCGGATGGTTGTGCGGGCAAACACGATAACAGGAATCGCAGCCTATGCACTTTTGCGGATCTATCACGGCATTATAGGCGGTTAGGTCGTCACGAATCTGTATTGCCCCTTTCGGGCATATATCCTTGCACGCCATGCAACCGGCACATTCATTTATCTTGCATACAGTTTTCATAGAAATACCTTAAATCACTTTATTTTGCGTGCGTTTTCAATATATCCTCAAGCTTTACGCGGGGGAACACTTCAAGCACGCCGCCGCGCGTGGCGTTATACACTTTGATACCGTGGGAATCGGCATATTTTTTGACCTCTTCATAACCCACGATGAGCTTGGGGGTGGCGTATTTTCTTGCACGGTCTTCCACGCCGCTGTCCACAAAATGCTCTTTTTCACCGAGATAGGTGCAGTCCGTACCTAAAAGATAAATTTCCTTAAAGCCCATATAAACGGCAAGTTCTATGCAGGAATAAGCAATGGAATAGCCGTCATAGACTATGTCATATGCGTCATCGCTGAATTCGGCATAATACTTTTGCTTTAAAATATCATAAGAATGATACTTCGTATCCGTTGGAAATTCGACCCATTCTTTTTCACGCCTGAACTTGGACGGCACATTATCGCTTATAAATACGGGAACCTCTTTATGCGCCCGAATAACGCCTTCCAGCTTTTCAAACACCATATCATCCTGCACGGCATAATACGTGGGACGCCAATCCGTTTGACCGTAAAGCTTGCAGATGGAGTTCATGCTGATCGTATATTCATTCTTAAGGCTTTCAATATCTTCCATGGTAAGCGACGGGCCGGTTGCTATAATAAAGCATCTTTCACCGCTGTGAATATTTTTATATGCCAAAAGTTTTTTGTATTTTTTGCCGCCCACGCCCCTACTTCTTAAAAATCTTTTTGTATTAACAACTGCGCCCTGAAGCGAAAACTGAACGTATCTGTAGGCACGATACAAACGGTTAAAAGCCCCGTTATGATCAGAAAGCTCGCGTAGCGAATTATGGATTTTTTGCTTTATTGAACTCATATACAGCACCAAATGACTTTCTTTTACACCGCTTTGTATTTTCTTTTCCAAATAATAAAGATGATTTTGGCGGGAACAATGCAGGCAAGAGCAAGCGCCTTATGCGGCACGTTTTTGAACAAACGCGCCTGCTTTTCGCCCGCAAATTCGCCGTAGATAAAATATTGCAGCATGGATTTTACCTTGTGCTTCATATCCACATCTGCGCCAAGAAATGCCAGTGCCCTCTCAACGCAGCCCCTCGGAGAACGAATATTGTGCCTGCGCCTGTTGCGCGTAAGCCCGTCATCAAGATAAGCCGAAATATAAATGGCCTTGTTGAAAAAGCGCATTTTATACTTGCCGGAAAGCTTTACCAAAACCGTATCCTCGCCCAAAAACTTTTCACCGGGGAACTCAGGAAATGGAAACTCACGCAGTTTTTCCGTAAACCAAACCTCTGCCATATCGCCGTCCAGCCCGCCGTTTACACGGCATGCACAATAGGTGGAAAGCATACCGTCCTGCGGCACGGGGCCGCACATATATTCAGAGCTGTCCGGCTTTCGACGCAAAAAGCTGAAGCCGCACAAATCCCTATCCGCGCCGTAAAGACTGTATTTTTCATAGATAACAGCAATGGCGTCGTCCGTTAAAGAATCGTCGCTGTCCACGATAAAAACAAGCGCGGTCAAAATCCTGTTCAAGGCAAAGTTCAGCGCCGTGTGCTTGCCGCCGTTTTCTTTATAGTAATACTTGATCTCAAAATCCGCCTTTGTTGCACACTGCCGCACAAAATCGGCGGTGCCGTCCGTACTGCCGTCATCAACGACTACCCAGGAAAAATCCTTAACGCTTTGGCGGCACAGTGACGCAAACAGGCTGTGAAGTTCCTTTTCCCTGTTATAAGCGGGGGTTAAAACGGTTAGCGTTTTCATATCACTTACCGCCGAGCTGACTTTTTATATCGGCGTCCACGATCTCCTCGCCGCTTGTGCCTACAAGCGCTTTTTTGGATTTTTCGGACAGGCCGTCATTTACCACGGCGTTTTTATCGCAGGTGGAGAGCGTATCCAGCTCTTCCTTGGTCACTTTGCCGTCCCTGTAATCACGCACGATGGGCAATTCATACATACTGTATTTCTTATCTTTGAAAAAGCGCAGGAATTTATGCTTGACGACCCATGCGGCGGGCACCCATATATATTTATGCATTGCCGGAGAAACGGAGCCGATCATCCAGCAGTTTCTGTTGCACGCGCGCACCTTTTTACGCACGGCGTCTGCCTGTTCGCAGTTCCAGAGCGCGTCCCAGCTCTGCTCGTTCAAGTTGCCCATTACCTCTTTTTCCTTTGTGCCGTTGCACGGCATTACATCACCGTAAGGGTCTATAAAGAACGTATCAAACGCCATATCGCAGGGCAGCAGGCGCTTTTGACCGTATATGTAATTGATGAGCCCGTGGTTGAAATAGGCGCGGAACCACTTTTTGGGACTGTTGCTTTTAAGCAGCTCATTTATAAGATCCTCAAAATTCTGCGCCACCATGGGGCGATCTTTTATGATATTGTTTGACTCCACAAAATAAAAGGAATTATGCAGCGAAGCGGTTGCGAATTCCATATCAAGCTCATTTGAAAGCTTATAGAGCGGAACAAGATCCTGCGCATTCGCGTCCTGCACCGTCATGCCGAAGCCCACATCCGGGTGCTTCATCTCAACCAGCTTTTTCAGGGTGGTATAACCGCGGTTAAATCCGTCATCCAGCCCGCGGATCTTGTTATTCGTTTCTTCCAGACCCTCTATGGAGATGCGTATGCCCACATTCGGGAACTCCCTGCACAGATCAATGATCCTGTCTGTAAAAAAGCCGTTCGTGGAGATCACGATCCTGTCGCTCTTTTTATACAGTTCGCGGATTATATCCTTTAGATCTGTTCTGATAAACGGCTCTCCGCCGGTTATGTTCGTAAAATACATAGGCGGCAGCTTTTTGATCGTTTCAAGGCTGATCTCCTCATCCGGCGAAGAGGGGCGCTTGTACCTGCTGCACATATTGCACCTTGCGTTGCAGCGGTAAGTTACGATTACCGTGCCGTTTAATTTTTTTGCCATTTTATTTACCTTCTTATTTCTGCCCTATTCCGCAAAAACGGCATCAGGCATAGATTTCAAGCAGTTTTTCGCAATACGCGGAAAGCGTGTTGAACTTTTTGCCAAAGCACGCCGCATTCATTTCGGCGGCAAGCTGTTTATTATTTAAGAGCATATTAATTTTATCCGTAAAATCCTTTACGTTGCCCGGTTCAAACAGAAATCCTGTTTTTCCGTCATCAATAAGCTCCGGTATGCCGCCTATATCCGCGCCGACAACGGGCGTGCCGTAAGATATGCTTTCCATAACGGAAAAGGGGCAGTTTTCATACCATATGCTGGGATAGACCGAGCAGGCGGCCTTTCGGATAAGCGCTTCCAGTTCCGCCCCCGATTTAAAGCCGATATTTTTTATGTGCGGGCATTCGTTCAGCTCGTCTTCAAGCGGGCCTGTGCCGGCGCACACAAAATCGATATCTTTTGCGGCTATGATGGTCTCCATGCCCTTCTCTTTGCTGAATCTGCCGAAAAAGAGCGCATAAGCTTCTTTTTGGACATCTTCTTTTTTTACGGGGTCAATGAAATTGTGCAGAACCACGGTCTTGCCGTTAAAAGCCGGGTTCAGCTTCATTTTTGACTGCATAAACGCCGTGGGGCAAATGACCGTATCTATATTGGAATAGACATTTTTCAGCTTCCAAAAATACCCCTCCGCCGCGCCGATCACGCTTTTCAGGCGTGAGGAATGTATACAGGAATTTTTAAAACAGTTTTTGAAATCCCCGCCGGCGCATTTTTCACACACATCGCCGTTTGGCGTCATCATCATATGATTGGGGCAAACAAGCTGGTAATCGTGCGCCGTATACACCAATTTTACCCTTTTGCCGGATTCCTTTTCATATTTTTTTACGGCAAGGATAACGCTTGGCGTAAGCTGATAGTTGAAGTTATTAAGATGAACGGCGTCCGGCTGAAAATCCTTTAAAACGGCAAGCATTTTCTTTTTCGCGTCTGCCGAATAGATGGTTTTAACGGGATAGCTGAGCTTTGAGAACAGCGAACCGGAATGAAAATCCATATCTTTCGTATACAGATTCAAAGCATTGCCGACTTCCCTGCCGCTGTGCTCCATGCCGAAATACTGCACTTCATGCCCGAGGCTTTGAAGCTGACGGCCTATTTTAAAAATATAGGTTTCCGAACCGCCGTTCGGGTAAAGAAATTTATTTACGATCAGAATCTTCAATAGGCTCACCCAAGTAAAGCGCAAGCGTTTTATCTGCAGTGCTCTGCCAGCTAAAATGGGAAAGCACATGCTCCGCCGCGCCGCTTTTATATTTTTGAACTATATCTTTGTGATTCAGAAGATATACAAGCTTTTGCCGTAAGTCTTCCGTATCGCTCTTTTTAAAATACACGGCATTTTCGCCGCAGACCTCCGTACATTCTTTTATATCCGAAGTGAGGCAGCAATTTGAATAGCTCATAGCCTCAAGCAGGCTGATGGGCATGCCTTCAAGATCGCTGGGCAAAACGTAGATATAAGCATTTGAGTAAAGTTCCTCAAGCACTGCGCCCTGCACAAAATCCGTAAAAATAATATTTTTACCCTTTGCGCTTTCTTTAAGCGAATCAAAATAATCCGCCGAATGGCTGGAGCCGCCGGCGATCACGAGCGGCATATCCGTATCTGTTTTCGCGTATGCGTCTATCAGATAGCTTATACCCTTTTCCGGAACGATCCTGCCGAGGTAAAGGATATAGCCGTCCTTTTGCAAGCCGTATTTATCTGTGATCTCAGAGGCTTCACGTATCTTCGGCGGATTGACGCCGTTGGGGATATAAACCGTCTTTCTGCCGTAGTCGCGTTCAAAGTAATCCTGCACGCCGCGGGAAAGAACGATGATCTCATCCGCGCATTTTGCGGCAACCTTTTCGCCGAATTTAAGATATTTCGTTGCAAAGCCGCCCCATTTGGAACGCTGCCAGTCAAGCCCGTGGATCGTTACAACGGTGCGCATACCGAAAAGCTTGGTCAAAAAGCACATGGCGGCAGGGCCCTCTGCATGGAAATGCACAACGTCATACCTGCCGAAAAGGGATCTTAACGCGGCAAAAAAGCTGTAGACTACTGCATTGAGCGTTTTTGACTGCGGCGTGGGAACGGTTATCAGCCTTATATTATCTTCAAGCGGCATATCCTCACTTTTAAATGCACTGCCGGAAACGTGGGAACCGCTTCTGTTATAAACATCCACTCTGTGGCCGCGCTGCGCCATAAGGCGAGACAGCTCATACACCACGATCTCTACGCCGCCCTCTCTTGAGGGAATCCTTTTATGCCCTATAACGGCGATTTTAAGAGGTCTTTTACTGTTCATTCCGCGCCGCTCCCTTTCAGTACGACCGCCACGGTCTTGAACAAGATTTTAAAATCAAGCCACATGCTCCAATTATCTATGTATTCACAATCCAGTTTTACAACATCTTCAAAATTTGTGATTGCAGAGCGCCCGCTGACCTGCCACATACCCGTTATTCCGGGGCGCATGGAAAGGCGGCGCTTATGGTGGCTTTCGTACTGTGAAAATTCATCCAACGTGGGCGGCCGTGTGCCCACAAGGCTCATATCGCCCTTTAATACGTTCCAAAACTGCGGGAGCTCGTCTATACTTGTTTTCCTGATAAATTTGCCCACCTTGGTTATGCGCGGGTCATCGTCCATTTTAAACATGAACCCGTTCATCCGGTTCTTTTCCATAAGCTCCTTTTTCCGCTCCTCGGCGTCAACATACATGGAACGGAGCTTGTATATATTGAACACCCTGCCGTTTTTACCCACACGCGCCTGCTTAAAAATAAGTGGGCCGGGGGATTCAATAAGCAGCGGGATAGCAACGATCAGAATGACCGGAAGTGAAACGATACTCCCTACAAGGCCGCCGATTATATCGATCAGCCGCTTGATCAGCGTAGCAGATATAGAGAGCTGGCGTGCCGCCGTGAGCGTGGCGGTTGGCCTACCGGCAACCATCGTGCATTCAACGTTGTCAAATTCGCTTTCGTCTACCAGCTTTTCAAGCGTGGGCAGATTGATGTGAACAATGATACCCATGCTTTCGATTTCCTCTGCAAGGGAAGCCATCTCTCTCTCATATTTAAACGGCACGTTGATATATACCTCATCAAGCGATTCACCGCGTACCCAATCAATAACGCTGCGCATATCCGCAACGACCGGAATATCGCATATATACCTTGCGGTACGGGTGCCTGCCGCGACCGCCGCGCCGCCGCTTTTTGCAGGCCGGGAAAGATCATCGCCGTCAATAATGGCAATGCCTTTTATATGCCTTGTCCAGTCCATCTGCAGCTGGGAAACAAAATCCTCCGCCCTGTCCTCTACCGTTATCACGCCTGCAAGGCTGACCAGACCGGATTTTGAAAACCGGCGTATAAGGATACGTTTTGTTATATACCTGTTTACACACGAGATCAGCACAAACAGCGTAAGAGAGATTACAAACATATATCTTCCGTTAACGAACTCGCTTCTGGTCAAAACAAGCGCAACGGACAGCGTCATATAAGTTAAAAAGCAGTTTCTCAAAACGGCAACGAATTCCCTTATTCTGTTTCTTTTAGACAGATCCAGCGAAACCGAGAAACCGAAGAAAATAACGCTGAAAGACAGAAACAGGGATATAACATACATCCACGCCTGATCTTTTGAATACGTGGGGATTTTATTTAAAGCCGCGCACAGCACAAACGCGATTACATTTGCAATAATCAGTGATGAAAGGTCCACTATAAATTCCACAAACAGCTGAGCAGCCTTTCTTTTATACATAATACTCGCAACCCTTTAATTATTTTTGCCGCAAAACGCCTTTAAAGCGCGAAAACGAAAAGAAGCCGAAGCAAACCGCTTTAGCCGATTTGGATTTACGGCTTATTTATAACCGTAGCCGTAACCGTAACCGTAGGAATACTTATACTTGTAATCATACTTTTTGTAGTATGAATAGTAATGGCCCCTGCCGGTGGTAACGTCGTTAAGAATAAAGCCTAAAATGTTGCCTCCTATATTATTCAGGTTTGAAACGGACGCCTTAACATCCGCAATGTCAGTAGCATCCGCCTTTACGATAAGAATATAGCCGGTGGTTTTCTGCGCAAAAACAGTTGCGTCCGTAACAAGATTTACGGGCGGCGTATCAATAAACACGCAGTCATAATGCTCTTTAACAAATTCCAGCAGCTTATCCATTCTCGAAGAAGAGATAAGCTCCGCCGGGTTCGGAGGGATCTTGCCGCCGGTCAAAACGGAAAGATTTTCTATGCCTGTTTTGGATACGGTGATGCTGTTATCGGTAAGCCCGGCAAGGATCTCCGAAAGGCCGTTTTTGACCGGTATGGAAAACATACGGTGGATCGTGGGATTTCTCATATCGCCGTCTATAATAAGCGTCTTTTTGCCCATCTGCGCAAAAGAGATAGCAAGATTTATGCTGTTTATGGTCTTGCCGTTGTTTGCCGTTGGGCTGGTAACGACGAATACGGGGCATTTTTCGCCTTTTTGCATAAACAAAAGATTCGTTCTGATAGCCGAATAAGCTTCTTTGACAACGAACGGAGATTCCTGATTCAATATTTTTTTTGGATCCTCTCTTGAAAACGCTTTTGTTTTTTGAGAGGCGTTTTTGTTTTTCTTAAAAATGTTCATCCTGCAGCACCTCCTTATTTCCTGCCGTTTTGCTCACCGGGCTTGTCCGAAGCCGCGTCCGAAGCCTTGGCGGGAGCGGGCATGATTCTCGGAATGGCGCCGATAACGGGAATATCGCTGAATTCCCTTACAAGGTCTGATTCTTCCGTTACCGTTGTGTTAAACAACTCTCTGATAAAGAAGATCAGGAAGAAAACGGCAAAGCCGACAATGGCCCCTATAAGAATATTCAATTTAAAATCCGGAGATGACGGAGAAGTGGGCACCTTAGCATAATCAATAACGCTGACGCCGCCGGCTTTTATCATATCAACGATAGCGTCCGGGGCGACATCGGCTATGGCGTTTGCAATATCCGCCGCAAGCGCAGGGACCGTGCTTGTTACCGTTACCTCAAATATCTCCGTTTCATTGATCTGCGAGCAGGAGATCATGGAGCGAAGCTGCGCCGCAGTCAGATCAAGGCCGAGATTTGCCGCCACCTCTTCAAGCACGGAATCGCTTTCCAGCACAACTATGTATGTGTTTACAAGCTGCTGAGACGCGGAAAGCTCTCCCGAACCGATGGAAGAATCCGTGCTGACTCTGTCCGTATTACTGTAAACATAAAGCCGGCAGGACGAGGCATATGTGGGTGTAATAAAAAATTCCGTTATACAGCCGGCAAGCACGGCAGTTATCAAAGTTCCCAAAATGATGAAGAGAACTTTCTTTTTAAGCATGGAAAAGATTTTTCTTAAATCTATTTCTATTTCTTTTTGATCGTTCACTGCATACCCTCCGTAAGCGATTCGCTTTAGCGTTATTTTAAATATAATAATTTTAATTACTATAATTATTATATATAGGCTAATTATACCACATTGTTGCAGCCTAATCAACTTAAAAAGAGAAATATAAAAAGAAAAGATGCCAAGATTCGCTCGGCATCTTTGTATAAATTACATAAATATTACTTACTGCAAGCCATTAAAACTGCAAAATAATAACTAAATTTCATAATCTACGGCAACCGAAGAAACACAGTTCGCATGCATATACGGCTTAACAAAGGAGCAGTGATATTCGTCACGCTGATACGCTTCTAAATCCGCTTTCGTTTCCAGCGTTACCTGAAGAATGATATCATAGCTCCTGGCAGAGCCAAGAAAATCCGTGCCCACCTCTATGGCCTTCATAACGGGCACTTTGCCTTTCATGGAAAGCAGCCTTTGCGCCGCCGCCTCTTTTGCCGCGGGGCTTGTGTCTTTGAGCTTAAAACAAACAATATGCTTTATCATGATCATACCTCCAAAAAACAAATATAAAAATAACGGTATTCGCATACCGAACACCGTTATTAAACTTATTTTGCAATATCGCTTACCCTGGATTCACGGATAATATTGACCTTGATCTGGCCCGGATATTCAAGTTCGTTTTCAATCTTTTTAGCGATCTCACGGGCGATATAAGGCATCTTATCATCCGAAACCGTTTCGGGACTTACCATTACGCGCACTTCTCTGCCCGCCTGAATGGCGTATGCGCTTTTAACGCCGGGGAAGCTTTTTGAGATCTCTTCAAGCTGTTGAAGGCGTTTGATGTAATTTTCAATATTTTCACGCCTTGCACCCGGTCTGGACGCCGATACCGCGTCCGCCGCCTGAACAAGGCAGGCAACGACCGTCTTACACTCAACATCGCCGTGGTGCGCCTGGATCGCGTGAACGACCTCTTCGCTTTCCTTGTATTTGCGCGCATATTCAACGCCGAGGGCAATATGCGAGCCTTCCATTTCATGGTCAAGCGCCTTGCCGATATCGTGCAAAAGACCTGCGCGGCGCGCAAGCTTTTCATTTGCGCCGAGTTCGGCTGCCATAAGGCCTGCGATATAGCTGACCTCCAGGCTGTGCTTAAGCACATTCTGACCATAGGATGTACGGTATTTTAACTTGCCGAGCAGCTTGACCAGCTCGGGATGTACCTGACCGCAGTTTGCGGCAAGGACGGCCTTTTCGCCCTCCTGTTTGATAATGGCGTTGACCTCGCGCGTGGATTTCTCAAACATCTCTTCAATCTTGGTGGGATGGATACGCCCGTCCTGAATAAGACGTTCAAGCGTGAGCCTTGCGATCTCTCTCCTTACCGGGTCAAACGAGCTTATCGTGATCGCCTCCGGGGTATCGTCGATGATCAGCTCAACACCCGTGATCGTTTCAATAGAGCGTATGTTTCTGCCCTCGCGGCCGATGATCCTGCCCTTCATATCGTCATTCGGCAGGGCTACAACGGAAACGGTGGTCTCCGCCGTGTGGTCCGCGGCGCAGCGCTGAATTGCAGTACCGATTATCTCTCTTGCAATAATCTCGCTCTGATCGCGCGTCATCTGCTCATATTCAAGGATCTTTTTGCTCTTTTCGGTATCAAGCTCCTCTTCAAGCGACGCAAGAAGATGCTTTTTGGCTTCCTCCTGCGAAAGGCCCGAAATTTTTTCCAGCATATCAAACTGGCTTTTCTTGATGCTATCGATTTCAAGTAATTTGTCGTCCGCTTCCTTGAGCTTCTGGCTCAGGGTCTCATTTTTCTCTTCGATCGAATCCGCTCTTTTATCAAGGTATTCTTCCCTTTGATTCAGGCGGTTTTCAAGCTTTTGCACTTCGCTTCTTCTTTCACGGATCTCTTTATCCGCGTCAGAACGAAGCTTATGGATCTCGTCTTTAGCTTCAATAAGGCTGGTCTTTTTTGCAGTTTCCGCCTCCTGCAAGGCGTCGTTAATGATCTTGGTTGCTTCCTGCGTGGCGGAGCCGATCTCTTTTTCATTTGCCTTTTGCTTGAAGACCGAGCCTGCAACGAAGCCTATCACTGCAAAAACAACAGCGCACACAACCGCTATAATAACGGCAACGGTTATACTCATCATAATCAATAGCACCTCCTTCTGTTCATAGTTTTAATCCAATATCATCAGAAAAGGTACAGTTTAAATATCATCCTGAAAAATTCGGAGATAATACTACATAAACTACATAAGCACTATATAAACTTTATATAGTTCATAACAAATATAATACACCTATATGTTGTAGTTGTCAAGGCTTTGCTTTTTTGCCGGCGCAAATCGGGGCGCAAGGAACGTGCCCAAAAGGCGCATTTGCCGCGGCGCAGCGTGCTTTACGGCTTTTCAAACGGGTGTTGACAAGAAAAAATTTAATGTTATAATATAGATAAATAAAAACGCTTTGATGGGGATAAGACTGCGGTTTAAGCTGTTTCAGAGAGCGCCCGGCTGCTGAAAAAGGCGCACAGCCGCCCGTAAGCCACCGCCCCGGAGTGCCGCCAATACCGGCCGTTTGCCCGCGTTAAGGGCTGAATGAGAGGCACTTTTGTGCAATTCAGGTGGAACCGTGGATATTTATTCACCCTGTGCTTACCGCGCGGGGTGTTTTTTATTTAATGCCGCCGCAGACGGATCAAAATTTTACGGAGGGAAAACTATGAAGATCACGCTTAAAGACGGTACGGTTAAGGAATATTCCGCAGCAATGACCGCCGCAGACGTGGCAAAAGACATTTCAATGGGGCTTTACAGAAACGCCTGCTGCTGCAAGATCAACGGAGAGGTCAAAGACCTGCGCACCGTAATGGACGGCGACTGCGCGCTGGAGATCCTGACCTTTGACGATGAGGACGGCAAAAAGGCCTTTAATCACACGGCTTCACACATTATGGCGCAGGCCGTTAAAAGGCTTTATCCCGAGGCAAAGCTTACGATCGGCCCTGCCATTCACGACGGCTTTTACTATGATTTTGACGTTGAAACGCCCTTCTCGCCAGAGGATCTTGAAAAGATAGAAGCTGAGATGAAGAAGATCGTGAAAGAAGGATTTGCGCTTGAAAGATTTGAGCTTGCGCCGGACGAGGCAATTAAGCTTATGCAGGAAAAGGGCGAGCCCTACAAGGTTGAACTGATCGAAGAGCACGCCGGAAAGGGCGAAAACATCAGCTTTTACAAGCAGGGCGAATTCACCGAGCTTTGCGCCGGCCCGCACCTTGCGGACGTAAAACCCGTAAAAGCTTTCAAGCTGACAAACTGCACGGGCGCTTATTGGCGCGGCGACGCCAAAAACAAGATGCTCTGCCGCGTTTACGGCACGGCATTCCCGAAGGCTTCCATGCTGGAGGAGCACCTTGCCATGCTGGAGGAGGCAAAAAAGCGCGACCACAGAAAGATAGGCAAGGAACTGGAGCTGTTTACGATCATGGAGGAGGGACCCGGTTTCCCGTTCTTCCTGCCCAAGGGAATGGAGCTTAAAAACACGCTGATCGATTACTGGCGCGAGATTCACCGCAAGGCGGGCTACTATGAGATCCAGACCCCGATGATACTCAACCGCGCGCTGTGGGAAAGGAGCGGCCACTGGGATCACTATAAGCAGAATATGTATACCACCGTTATTGACGACGAGGACTACGCGATCAAACCCATGAACTGCCCCGGCGGCATACTGGTTTACAAAACAAAGATGCACTCCTATAAGGACCTGCCGCTCAGAATGGGCGAATTGGGTCTTGTGCACCGCCATGAGCTTTCCGGCGCGCTGCACGGGCTTATGCGCGTAAGGTGCTTTACGCAGGACGACGCGCACATCTTTATGACGCGCGAACAGATAAAAGACGAGATCAAGGGCGTTGTTAAGCTTATCGACAAGGTCTACAACACTTTCGGCTTTGAATACCATATTGAGCTTTCAACAAAGCCTGAGGATTCCATGGGCAGCGAAGAGGACTGGGAGATTGCGACCGACGCTTTACGCGATGCGGTAACGGAGCTTGGCTACGATTTTGAAGTGAACGAGGGCGACGGCGCATTCTACGGACCGAAGCTTGATTTTCATCTTACGGACTGTCTTGGCAGAACATGGCAGTGCGGCACGATACAGCTTGACTTCCAGCTGCCGGAAAGATTTGAGCTTGAATACACGGGCGCGGACGGCGCAAAGCACAGACCCATCATGATACACCGCGTTGTATTCGGCAGCATTGAAAGATTTATCGGTATCCTCACCGAGCATTTTGCCGGTGCGTTCCCGACATGGCTTGCGCCCGTTCAGGTAAAGCTTTTGCCGATAGCAGACAGGCACTTCAGCTATTTGGCCGCCGTTAAGGAACGCCTTGAAAGGCACGGCATCCGCTGCGAGATAGACGACCGTTCCGAAAAGATCGGTTTCAAGATCCGCGCCGCGCAGCTTGAAAAGGTTCCGTATATGCTTGTTGCGGGAGACAAGGATATTGAAAACAACACCGTTTCCGTGCGCGCAAGAAAGGGCGGCGAGCAGGGCGCGTGCAGCCTTGACGACTTTATTGAGCAGATCAAAAAGGAGATCAAGACCAAGGCGCTTTAATTTTAAAACATTTGTATATATTAACAAAAATGCCGGGTGCTTAAAAGCATCCGGCTTGATTTTTTTGTATAATTTTACAGAAATTTCTTTATTTTTCGACAGTAATGATTGCGCCGCTGTATTTCTCAAAAAAAGTGTTGAGCGCCTGCTCGTAAAGCGCGCTGTTATGGTAGTAGCTTCTGGCGTGGACCGCGCCCTCAACGGCAAGCAGCTCCTTTTCCGCGCCGCAGGCATCGTACAATTCTTTTTCCATATAAAACGGCACGAAATCATCTTTTGTGCCGTGGATAAAAAGCACCGGCGCCCGGGAATTTTTAACATGCTCTATGGGTGCGGCGCCCTTGAATGAATAGTGCGCAAAGAGCCTGCACAGCAGATCACAGATATGCAGTATCGGAAACGCGGGCAGATGAAATGAAGTTTTGAGCTGATATGCAAACTCCGCCCAGGCGCTTGTATAAGAACAGTCTGCAATGATTCCCCTAACATCCCCGTTCCCGATCTTATCACTCATCATAAGCACGGTAGCCGCGCCCATGGAAACGCCCATAAGAAAAACGCTTAAATTCGGAAAACGCTTTTTTGCATAATCAAGCCACAGCAAAGTATCCGCCGATTCATGCGTACCGTAGCCCATAAAGCTTCCGCCGCTTATGCCGCATCCGCGGTGCTCCGGCATCAGCACGGTAAAGCCCTTGTTATAGAAATAATCCGCTTCAAAGGCAAATTCGCCGAGTCCGGAACTCCTTGCGCCGTGGCAGGCGACCAGCAGGATCCCGTTGCTTTTTTCCGGAACCAGCAGCTTGGCGCGCAAAGCGCAGCCGGCGGAATCGAGCTCCAATTCTTCAAGCGGAAGCGTTTTGAAATGCGCTTCTGCGGCAAGCGCCTCTTTTTCATACCGGTTCGGCCCGTCGTTACCTGCAACAAGGGAATACAGGAATTTAGGTATAGGTATCGTTTTCAGCGAAATAAGCTGGTTTAAAATTACGGCGCAGGCGGCAAAAAGCAGGAATAAAAGCGCCGCGGCAACACAAAGTATAATGATAAAGGCTTTCATTTTCTTTTACATGCAAAGACGTTCCAGCCGTTTGCGTTGCGGTGTTCTATAATATCAAAGCCGTTTTTTTCAAAGCACGCCTCTACTTCGTCTTTTCTTGAATCTATGATGCCGCCGGTGATAAACACGCCGTTTTCCTTAAGAAACGGCGCCGCCTGCGGAGTGAACTTCATGATAACGTCAGCCACTATGTTGGCTATAACGATATTGTATCTGCCGCTTACGTTTTCTGAAAGATCGCCGCTTACGGCATCAAAAACCGGCGGTTTAAAACCGTTTTCTGCCGCGTTTGCCAGCGCCGTTTTGACGGCAAGCTTATCAATATCAACGCCGAAAGCGCTTTTTGCCCCCAGCAGGAGCGCGGCAATAGAAAGGATCCCGCTGCCGCAGCCGACATCCAGCACTGCAGCTTCATCTTTAACATAATCCTCCAGCATCTCAAGGCAAAGGCGCGTGGTGGGATGGCTGCCCGTACCGAATGCAAGACCCGGTTCAAGGGTGAGCACAGTTCTGCCGTTCGTATTATCTACCTGCTCCCATTTGGGCTTTATCAGCAGCCTGTTGCCGACGGGCACCGCGTGCCAGTATTTTTTCCAGTTATTAATCCAATCCTCTGTTTTGCATTCGTCCGTTTCGATTTTATATTCTATCCCCTGCGCGCTCAATCGGTCCTCAAGGAAAGAAACTGCCTCCGCCGGATTCTCCTCAGGGCTTATATAAATATGTATAATTCCCTTTGAACGGTCTTTGCTCAGAAGCTCTGACGATATAAGATCCACATGCGCAATTTCAAGCGTTTCATTTACAACATCGGAATAATCCTCTATATAAATGCCGTAAGGCACCGTCATATTGGCGATATCAGCCGCCGTTTCAATATCGGCAGCCGGCACGCTGACCTTGATCTCCGCCCAATCCTGCTGTGTAAAATCAGCCATAATCCTTTCCTCCGTCAATCCTCAAGCTTAACGATATGCTCCGTGCCTGAAAGGCCGTGGTTATAGAGCTTTCTGTTTTCGAGCGACCATTGCCTGTCTGAAAACTTGCCGGGCTCCACCTTTGCCGTTGCGCTGTGAAATTCAAAGATCTGCGCGTCAAGCGTGTCCAGGGCAGAGAGGATCTGCGCTTCAAGGAACATGGGGCGAACGGGCGAACCGAATTCCGGAACGCCGTGGTGGCTGAGTATCATATGCTCTATGAGCTGCGCCTTTTCCTGCGGCACGCCGAGGCGCTTTGCCGCTTCATCCACCCACACGGCGCCCTCAACAAGATGCCCTATAAGCTCGCCCCCTGCCGAATAGCCGTTTACAAGGCCGGTTTTTGAAAATGTGAATTCCCATGTTTTGGCAACATCGTGCAGGATCGCGCCGGAGAGCAGCAGCTCCCTGTTGATATTCGGATAGATCTTGCAGATCTCCTCCGCCATTCGCACGATCGAGACCGTGTGCAGCATAAGGCCGCCGAGCATTGCGTGGTGGAGCCGAAACGCCGCCGGGCAGGTAACCAGGATATCCTTTTTGCTTTCCATGATATCCGTAACAAGCTTTTTAAGATCAGCGTCATTAAAGGCGGCAACTCTTTTCATAAGCATATCGTAGATCTGCCTGCCGCCCACGGCGGACGCGGGCACAAGATCAGCAAGGTTGTAATCATCCGACGGCACGGCGGGGCGTATCTGCGTGATTCTGAACTGATCGCGCCCGTTATACTGTTCAATACTGCCGCGCACCTTAACAACGCTCTCTTCCTCAAACGCCTCTCCGCTGAAATCCCAGAGCTTAGCAGACATCTCGCCATCCTTATCCCCAAGCATAAGATCAAGATAGGAAGAGCCGTTTTTTGCCTTTTTTACCTCGCATTTTTTTATGAGCACAAAGCCTTCCGAAAGTCCGTTTTGAAGCTGTGTAAAATTCATAAAGCATACCTCTGTTTAACGAATGATGAATTCATTATATACTAATTTTAAATTTTAATCAATTAAAAAGGCGGAATTGTTATATTTGCCGTAGTGTTCTTGACAAAATTTAATTTGGTTGATAAACTATGTTATATATAATTTACTATAATAGGCGTATTCTAAAGACGATCTGCTTGGGGGCAATAAATTGAGCTTCGATAATTTATGCATGAACTGCTTTGAAAGACTTACAGACGGCAGCATCTGCCGCAAATGCGGCTTTGATAACGATTCACCCGCCGACATGCTGTTTCTGCCGCGGAAAACCCTGCTTGCAAACAGATATGTGGTAGGCAAGGATATATCGCAGGAGAGCGACGCCGTTACCTATATGGGATACGATACCGAACGCGAGGCGCAGGTAACCATACGCGAGCTTATACCGAAGGGCATTGCAAACAGGCTTGAGGGCAATCCGGACGTGCATATACGCGAAAGGTACAGAAAGAATTTTGAGGAATACAAAAAATCCTTTTCCCGCCTTTGGAAAACGCTGAAAGGGCTGAACGCGCTTTCCGCCGTTATACCCGTCATTGACGTGTTTGAGGAAAATGAGACCGTTTATGCCGTTTGCGAATATATGGCAACGGTTTCGCTAAGGGATTTTCTGATAAGAAATGAAAACAACAATATCCCGTGGGACAGGGCAAGGCTCATGTTCATGCCCGTGCTCACAACGCTTGAACGCCTGCACGAGGAAGGCATTATCCACGGCGGCATCAACCCGGAAAATCTTGTGTTGTGCGGGGACGGCAAAGTGCGCCTGGCGGGCTTTTGCATAAGCGAATGCAACACGGCAAGCGGCGAGCTTGAATTCAACGAGCACGAGGGCTATACGGCGCTGGAGCAATATGACAATAATCACAAGATCTGCCCGGCAACCGATATTTACGCATTTTCCGCGTGTATATACAGAGCGCTTGTAGGCACAAACCCGCCGAGTGCGCTTTCAAGGGAAACGAACGACCGCCTTATGATCCCGAACAGGATTGCAGAGACCATCCCGGCATACGTTATCAAGGCGCTCGGCGCGGGCCTTCAGATCTACCCGGAAAGAAGAATACAGAACGTTTACGATTACAGAGAGCTTTTGAATGCGGCGCCCTCCGTAGTTGCCAAGGCGGCGGACATACAGGCCGTGGAGGAACGCGAACACGAGGACGAGCCGGAAGAAAAGCCGGCGCCGGCGCGCGAACAGAAGCCGCAAGCCGCAAAGAAAAAGCTTGGCAAACCACAGATCGCAGCGATCATTATAGCTGTTATTGCCGTAATTGCGGTTGCCGTCTATATCTTCGGCTTTTCCGGGCTGATCGGCACGGAAGAGCCTGCAACCGAACCCGTCACCCTGCAACAGGTCACCGTACCTGATTTCAGCTCCGTGGGCTACACCGAATCCGATATCAGAAACAGCGGATCCTGGAACGAGCAATTTAAGATAACCTTTGAATACGCCTATTCCCCGGATTATGAAGCGGGCATTGTATTCCAGCAGAGCGTTGCCGCCGGTGAACAGGTGCAGCAGGGCAGCGCGATCGTGCTAACCGTAAGCCGCGGCACCCAAATGGCGGATGTACCTGATGTGGGCGGACTGACCGAAGAAGAAGCCAGAGCTCAGCTTGAGGAACAGGGCTTTAAGGTTGAAGTGGTCTATTCGTATAACGACGGCTCCTACACAGCGGGAGAGGTGAAAAGTAGCGGCGGCATAGCGCCGGAGGAAGGCACTTCGGTTCCGGTCGGCGAAACGATCATCATCCAGGTCTATGGTGAAGTAGAAACCACGACCGCCCCTCCGGAAACGACTATCGCTTCCAATGCAACGTCATCTGATTAAATATGCAAAAATTTCTTCATTCCGTATCCCTCAGCATAGAAGATGTTTTTGAACGCTATTTGCTTGCGGCGCTGATCATCACTGCCGCGGGCGTTGCGCTCATGGTGCTTGGCATTACGATAGCGGCAAGGGCGCGCGGCAAAAGCATAAAGAACGAGCTTTCACATAGCAGATATGCAATATGCGCTTCAGGCGCGCTGCTGCTGTATATATCCGTTATTTTCAACGCCGCCGTTTTCACACGGCTTTCACAGCCCGAGCAGGATCCCTTTGCAAAGGTGTGGGGCGGCTGGGGCATCACAGACCAAACGTATTATTACGAGCTTTCTTCCATTTTCAACGTCATAATCTTCCTGCCCCTTTGCACGCTATTGTTTTTATTTTTTAAAACGGCGCTGCAAAAGGACCCGGATATAAAAAAACTGACGGCGATCGGCGCCGGAACCGGTTTTTTGATAAGCTGCATGATCGAGGGGCTTCAGATCATTTTGAGAGCCGGCACCTTTCAGGTCTCCGACCTGTTTTACAACACCTTGGGAGCGGTGCTCGGCATATTTGTGTTTATCGCGCTCAAAAAGGCAGCAGAATCCCCCGCGTTCAAACGCGCGGTCAAAAAACGAAAAAAAACGAACAGATAAAAAGCTGTAAAAGAGCACCGTTAAACGGTGCTCTTTTTTTGCGGAAAATATCAAAATTGCTTGGTTTTATAATGAATCATAAATAAAATCACAGCATAAATTGCCGGCGATGTTTTTTTAAGCTACACTTAGATCATAAAGATTTAAGGGGGAATTCTTATGAAACACGCAGATATCGTAAGCAAAATGAGCCTTGAGCAAAAGGCAAAATTTGTTTCCGGCTATGATTACTGGCATCTTGAGGAGGCGCCGGAGCTGGGCCTGCCGGGGATCATGAT
>URED01000036.1 GCA_900546785.1 uncultured Oscillospiraceae bacterium
CACATCTGCCGTCTCAAAAGCAAAAATCCATCCACCCCGCCGTCATTTTCAGTGCCGCGCAGTTTTAAGCGGGCTGATTTTTGGGCGGGCAAGGCATAAAATCGCAGGTATACTGCCGTATACCGAGATTTTTAACGCAGTACGCACGGGAATCAGCCGCTTAAAACCATATTGTGTTCGGCTCCCGGCAGCTTATAGTTTTATCCTGCGCTATGCCGCGCAGAGTTTATAAGGATTAAGAATAGTTTAGTCTGAGAAAGGTAGTGAATTGAATGAAAAGAACATTTCAGCCCAAAAAGAGGCACGCAAAGATGGAGCACGGCTTCAGAAAAAGAATGTCCACCAAAAACGGCAGAAAGGTGCTTGCGCGCCGCCGCGCCAAGGGCAGAAAGCAGCTTTCTTACTGATCACGGTAAGGCTGCACAGTTTGAACGGCTGTTTTAAGGGAATGGTGTTGTGAAGATCATAGCCTTAAATCAAAACAAGGATTTCCGCCGCCTGTATTACAGGGGCAAAAGCAGCGCCGGTAAAACGCTTGTTACGTATGTTATGAAAAGCAGGCGGAATGAAACAAGAGTTGGTATCACAAGCAGCAAAAAAATAGGCAAGGCGCATCAGAGGAACAGAGCGCGCCGCGTGATAAGAGCGGCATACGCCGAGCTTGCCGGGCGCATCTCGGGAAATTATGATATTGTGTTCGTTGCCCGCAGCGCAACCTGTAATGTTAAGATGCAGGCCGTATTGCGGGATATGGAAAAACAGCTTGCCGGGCTTGGTGTTATAAAATGAAAAGCATAATCAAAAAGGCGCTTATTTTTTTGATAAAAACCTATCAGCTTACCATTAGCCCGCGTTTTTCTCACGGTTCCTGCAGATATTACCCCACCTGTTCGCAGTATGCCATAGAGGCAATAGAGATTCACGGTGTTTTCAAGGGCTGCCTGCTTGCTACGAGGCGCATTTTGCGCTGCAACCCGCTTTTTAAGGGCGGGTACGATCCCGTTCCCCCAAAAAAGAATAAAAATGAGGAAAAATAATGTTTGATTTTACAGTAAACGCCGTTACGATGGCAATGAGCGCAGAGGGCACAAGCATTTTCAGACCGCTCTATTGGTTGTTCGGCAAATGTATGGAATTTCTGCTCAGCGCGCTGAGCAACGAATATTTCATAGCCATAATCATCTTTACGGTCGTTACGCGCCTTATACTGCTGCCGGTAAACCTGCACCAGCAGAAAACGACTGCCAAAACGGCACGGCTTACTCCTAAAATTCAAAAGATCCAAAAGAAATATCCCGATCCCAAGGACAAGAATAAAATGAACCAGGAAATGCAGGATCTTTATCAGCGCGAGGGGCATAACCCCATGCAGATGGGCTGCGGCCCCATGATATTCCAGCTTGTTTTCCTTATGGGTATCGTTGGTATCATTTACTATCCGCTGTCCTATATCATCGGGATAAGCAACATCGGCGATTATACAGATTCCCTAACTGCATTTTTGGAAGAGGTTGGCTATTCGGGCAATTACCTTCAGCTTGGTATTCTTGAAAACTGGGTGGCTTATAAGGATCAGCTCATATCCCAGATGCCGGAGCTGTTTACGGCAGAGCGTGTTGCCGCGATCGACGCTTTTAGGGACGGTATGTACCTCGGCGGGCTGGATATGACGGCAATTCCGCACTGGAAAGACGGCGAGATCGTTCTTATACCGATCTTTTCGCTTATCACTTCGCTTGCGTCAACGGTTATCTCCATGCTGATACAGAAGAAAACGAATCCGGCAATGCAGCAGCAGACCGCCAGCATGATCATCATGATGCTCATGATGCCGTTTTTCTCTTTCTACATCGCGTTTAAGGTGCCGGCTGCCGTAGGTTTTTACTGGATCATATCAAATGTTGTTGCCATGCTGCAACAGCTCTTTATCGCAAAATTCTTCCCGCCCAAAAAGAGCCAGGCCAAGCTTATGGTTGAAAACACCATTTACCGCCGCTCAAGGGAAGAGAATCTAAAGAAAACAAAAGCGTGAAAACAGGCTCTGACTTATTGAAGCATATATGACCCTGTTTGCGCAGATCGCTTTTTATACGTTTAACCGGAGGACTTTATGATATACGAGTACATCGGCACGGGCAAGACCCGGGAGGCGGCTGCCAAGGCCGCTGTTGACGGGCTTATGGCAAAGCTTGCGGCAGCCGGCGTAAAAAGGCCGAACACCGCTGAGCTCCACGAGGAAGTTATTGCCCTGCCCAAAAAGAAATTTTTCGGGCTTTTAGGCTCGAGCGACGCCGAAGTCAAGGTTTCTTATGACGACGGCAAAAAGGAAAAGAAGCCGGCTCCCAGAAAGCAGGCGCAAAAGCCGCAGCAAAGGGCGGAAAGAGCGCCCCAGAGAAAGGAAGAGGCTAAGGCCGCAAAGCCGCAGCGCAAGGCGCCGGCTGCAGAACGTCCCCAAAGGGAGGACGAGGTCGTTTTAACGGAAAAGGATATTGATATGAACGCCGCGATCTCCTATCTTAAGACCATGATAGACGGGCTTAAGGTGGAGAACGCACAGGTTACCGGCGAGGTAAAGGACGGCGTTCTGGAGCTTATCGTTAACTGCAATGACTACGGCATCATTATCGGCAGACGCGGCGAAACGCTGGATTCCCTGCAATATCTGACCGGGCTTGCCGTCAAAAAGGCGTGCGGCAAATACATAAGGGTTGCCATCAATGTGGGCGACTACCGTGAAAAGAGAAACGAAACGCTGAAAAATATTGCCCGCAAGCATGCGGATTATGTTTTGAGGACGGGCAGAAGATATACCTTTGAGCCTATGAATCCTTATGAAAGGCGTATCATCCACACCACCGTGCAGGAGATCGAGGGTGTTGAATCCATGTCCGTAGGCATGGGGCAGGACAGAAAAGTCGTTCTTCAGCCGGAGGGCGGCGTCAAGTACCGCCAGGGCGGTTCGGCAGGCAGAAGAGGTTATTCGAGCGGCAGACCCGCCGCCAAAAAATCTGCTCCGCTCCCCAAGGATTTTACCAAATTCGGCAAGATCGAGGTTGAAAAGGACAGCGAATAAACTAAGGATAAAAGGCGGGACACCCCGCCTTTTGTTTATTTTAAGAGGGTGAATCTATGGCCAAGACCATTGCCGCCGTTTCCACGGGAAACGCTGCGGGCGGTATAGGCGTTATCAGAATAAGCGGCGATACGGCAATAGAAACCGCCGCGCGTGTTTTTGCCGCTGCGGACGGCGTTTCGCTTACGGAAGTGGGCGGCTACCGCGCGAAGTTCGGCAGGATCATAAGCAGGGGCGAGCCGATTGATGATGCCGTTGCGCTCGTTTTCCGCGCGCCGAAGAGCTATACGGGTGAAGATGTTGTGGAACTTTCCGTTCACGGCGGACTTTTTATCGTGCAGAAAACGCTGGAGGCGGTCTATGACGCGGGCGCCCTGCCGGCAGAACCCGGCGAATTTACCAAAAGGGCGTTTTTGAACGGTAAAATGGATCTTGCCCAGGCGGAGGGCGTTGCGAATATGATCTCCGCAAACGGCGAAGCGGCGGCGAAAGCGTCTATGAATCTGATAGACGGCGCGCTCAGCCGAAAGATAGGCGCCGTGCTGCAAAGCCTGCTGGACAGCTCTGCCCTTATGGGTGCGTGGGTGGATTATCCCGATGAGGAGATCCCTGAACTGCAGCACGAAGAGCTGGAAAAAACGCTGGAAGATGCAAGAACGCAGCTTTCTGCCCTTATTTCTCAATATGACTGCGGCGTTGTGATGACCGAGGGGATTGATACGGTTATTGCCGGAAAGCCGAACGCGGGCAAATCCACGCTGATGAATTTGCTTTCCGGGCGTGAAAAGAGCATCGTTACGGAGATAGAAGGCACTACAAGGGATATCGTGGAGGGCAGTGTGCGCCTTGGCGATATCGTACTCCACCTGAGCGATACCGCCGGAATACGCGAGGGCGAAGACAAGGTTGAAAAGATCGGCATAGAGCGCACGCTCCAAAGGATAGAAACGGCGGGGCTGATCATTGCCGTGTTTGACGTGAGCCGCCCGCCGGATGAAAATGACAGAAAGCTTATAAAAAAATGCCTCGGAAAAAAGGCGCTTGCCGTTGTAAATAAAATTGACCTTACGGCAGATGCGCATATAGACGAGGTGGACGCCGCCTTTGAGAAAGTCATTTATATTTCTGCCAAGGACGATCATTACCTGGACTGTGTGCGTGATGCGGTCTATTCCCTATTGGGCGCGGCTGATTTTAATTCGAATGCGCCCATGCTTGCAAACGCAAGGCAGAAGCAGTGCTGCAAAGCCGCGCTGGGTTTTGTAGACGAAGCGCTTGAGGCGCTGCGGGCGGGCATGACCTTTGACGCGGTAAACGTTATGATAGACAGCGCTGCGGACGAACTTTTGACTTTGACCGGCAGGAAAGCCACGGTTGAGGTCGTAAACAATATATTCAGTAAATTTTGTGTGGGAAAATAAAGTATGGAGTATTTTGCCGATAATTATGATGTTGCGGTCATAGGCGCCGGGCACGCGGGTATAGAGGCGGGGCTTGCCGCCGCGAGGCTCGGATGCAGGACTGCTGTTTTTACGATAAATCTTGACTGGATCGGGAATATGCCCTGCAACCCCTCTATAGGCGGCACCTCAAAGGGCCACCTTGTAAGGGAGATAGACGCGCTCGGCGGCGAGATGGGCAAAGCTGCCGATAAGTATACGCTGCAGAGCCGTATGCTCAATCTGGGCAAAGGGCCGGCGGTCCATTCCCTGCGCGCGCAGATAGACAGGCGCGAATATTCCAAGGGAATGAAGCATATTCTTGAAATGCAGGACAATCTGGATGTCCGCCAGGCGGAGATAACGGAGCTCACCGGGACGGAGGACGGGCTGTGGCGCCTTGTTACAAAGCTTCAGGCAGTTTACACCGCAAAGTGCGTTGTGATCGCGACCGGCACGTTTTTAGGCGGGCGCGTATATATAGGGGATGTTTCTTATTCCAGCGGGCCGGACGGCATGTTCCCGGCAAACGAGCTTTCCGCCGCGCTCTACAGGCTGAATATTCCGCTGCGCAGATTTAAAACAGGAACCCCCAGCCGCGTGAACAGGCGCAGCGTTGATTTTTCAAAGACCGAGATACAGCCCGGCGACGAGCACACCGTGCCGTTCAGTTTTGAAACGGAAAAAGCGCCGCAAAACAAGGTGTGCTGCTATATCACCTATACAAATCAGGAAACCAAAGACGTTATCCTTGCAAACCTTGACCGTTCCCCGCTTTACAGCGGCAGGATAGAGGGCGTCGGCCCGCGTTATTGCCCAAGCTTTGAGGACAAGGTTGTAAGATTTTCCGATAAGGAGCGTCACCAGCTGTTTATAGAGCCGTGCGGGCTTGAAACGGAGGAGATGTATTTACAGGGGCTTTCGTCCTCCCTTCCCGAGGATGTGCAGCTTGCTTTTATCCATACGATTCCCGGGCTTGAGCATGCGCAGGTGATGCGAACGGCATACGCAATAGAGTATGACTGCGTTGACCCCACCGCGCTGAAAGCAAGCCTTGAATTCAACGATTTGCCCGGCCTTTTCGGCGCGGGGCAGTTCAACGGCTCCAGCGGCTACGAGGAGGCGGCTGCGCAGGGATTGGTCGCCGGCATAAATGCGGCAAGAAAAGCGCAGGGCAAGGAACCCGTCATTCTTGACCGCGGCGGTTCCTACATAGGTACGCTGATCGACGATCTGGTCACAAAGGGCTGCACCGATCCTTACAGAATGATGACGAGCCGCAGCGAATACCGCCTTGTACTCAGGCAGGATAACGCCGATCTGCGCCTCACCCCGCTCGGGCACGAGATCGGGCTGATCAGCGAGGAACGCTATGCGGCTTTTTTGAAAAAGAAAGAACAGATCGCGCTCGAAAAGCGTCGAATAGAGGAAACTTCCGTACCTGTTTCAGATGAACTGCAAACAATTTTGAAAAAATGTAATACAACCCCTTTAAAAAAGGGTTGTAAAATGTTAGAATTATTAAAGAGGCCGCAGGTTACATATAAAGACTTGGAAAGTGTGGACGTTAACAGGCCGGATTACCCGGCTGAAGTCTTTGAACAGGTAGAGATCTCCGTGAAGTACGAGGGATATATAGCACGCCAGGAGCAGCAGATCAAAGAGATGCGCCGCATAGAGCGCAAAAAGATACCGACTGATCTGGATTATTCCGCGCTGAAGGGGCTGAGGCTCGAGGCGGTTGAGAAGCTTTCCAAAATACGGCCCGAAAATCTTGGGCAGGCAAGCCGTATAAGCGGCGTAAACCCGGCGGATATTGCCGCGCTCAACATAATTCTGGAGGCGTTATGAACGGGGAAAGAGTAATCGGGTATGCAAAAGAGATCGGGATCACGCTTGATCCGATCGCACTGGACAGATTTGAACTGCTTGAACAGCGGCTTCTGCGCTGGAACGAGCATATCAATCTGACAGCGATAACTGAGGAGGACGAGATCGCGGTTAAGCATTTTGCGGATTCACTTTCCGTTTTTGCCGCGGTGAATATTCCGGACGGCGCCAAGGTCATAGACGTTGGCAGCGGCGCCGGCTTTCCCGGCCTGCCCATGCTTATCGCAAATCCGCAGCTGGATATGACGTTCCTTGATTCGGTTGGCAAAAAGCTCGGCTTTATAAAAGACGTTCTGCGCCTTTGCGGGCTGCTGGGCGAAACCGTCCATGCAAGGGCGGAGGACATTGCGCATGACGGCAATTACAGAGAACAGTTTGATTTTGCCGTGAGCCGCGCCGTTGCCCCGCTGAATATTCTTGCGGAATATTGCCTGCCGCTTGTAAAGGTGGGCGGCACGCTTATCGCCATGAAAGGCGCGGAGGACGAGGCGGAGCTTGGCGCAAACGCCGTATGGACGCTCGGCGGCAGGATCGAGCAGGTTGTTTATCACAAACTGCCCAATGGCGATGCGAGAAATCTTGTGCTGATAAAAAAGTTATCGCAAACCCCGGCAAAATTCCCCAGAAAAGCCAAGAAAATCACAACCAAGCCGTTGTAAAAACGGTGTAATATGTAGAAAAGGAAAGGATCATCCCGACGGATAATCCTTTCCTTTTTTCACAAATTGTGGTATAGTTAATTTCAGAAAGAGAACTGTTAAGGGGAGTTTTAAGGAGTGTGGCGAATGCCCGAGGAAGTTCAAAGGATAGCAACGGAAAAGCTGCTGCCGAATCCTTATCAGCCCCGAAAGCAGTTTAAAAGCGAGGAGCTTTTGAGCCTTGCGGAATCTATAAAGGAAAACGGAATTTTACAGCCCCTGCTTGCACGCAGGATAAACAACAGCGATTATTATGAGATCATCGCGGGCGAGCGCAGGCTCAGAGCGGCGATCCTTGCAAATCTTGCAACCGTCCCCTGCCTGATCGTTGACTGCGATTATGAGGAATCCGCCGTTTATTCCGTTATTGAAAACATACAGCGCTCCGATCTCAGCTTTTTCGAAGAGGCGCAGGCGATCAACCAGATGCAGAACCATTTTGGTTTAACGCAGGAGCAGATCGCAAAACGCCTTGGTAAAAGCCAAAGCGCGCTTTCCAATAAGCTGCGGCTGCTGAAGCTGCCTGCCGATGTGCGCTACTTTATTGAAAAAGAAGGCTTAACGGAACGGCATGCGCGAGCACTTTTAAGGCTGGAAAGCGAAAAGCAGATCTGGACAGCTCTCAATCTTATTAAAGAAAAAGGGCTTAACGTATCGCAGACGGAGGCTTATGTGGACTCTGTTGTAAATAAAGCGGTCAAGCCTCATAAAAACAATATAGTAAAGATATTTAAAGATGTCAGAATTTTTGTGAATACCGTCAACAAAGCGATCAATACAATGAAAGAAGCGGGTATCCCCGCCGAATCTAATAAAACGGAAACGGACGAGTATATTGAATTTCTTGTCCGCATTCCTAAAAATCCGCAAAAGACGGCTCCCGATAAGCCGCCTGCGGATGCAAATACCGCTTAAAACGGGAAACCGTTTTAACATATTCTCCTCTTTTCATCACGTGGAATGGCCTGCCGGCAACGGTGGGCCATTCTGCGTTTATATACATATTATATTTAAGTCAGCCGATAAATATTCCTCTTGTGTTTCATGTGAAACAGCGGCACAAGATGTAGTTTTCCATTGAAACAATGTTATAATTATAATAATTGTTGAAAACCATGTTTAAACTGTTTAAAATATACGCTTTTTACGCATATTGAAACAAGAGCGGATTTTATGGGAATAATTATAAATAGTATAGATTTTCATTATATAATGAAATAAGCATTGTATGAATTGCCGTGCAGATCGCATTTTCAAAATTTTATGATATTTGGTTCCCTGCCCGGCTTGGATTAACTTTTTTAGCTTTCGATTATTGTTTCATGTGAAACATCTACATCTTGTATTCAAAAATTTGTGAGCCACAATTTTAGAAAAATAATTGACTTGTTTCACGTGAAACTTTTTGCTTTGATATTGATTGCACCGAGCGGTTATAGTATAATAGTTCTGTAAATCTCTGCGCAGCGAACGCTGCGGAAAGGCGCTGTACTATGGGAAAAACGATTGCTATCTTTAATCAGAAAGGCGGAGTCGGTAAAACGACCACCTGCGTTAACCTTGCCGCCGCACTCGGAAACAAAGGCAAAAAAACGCTGCTTGTTGATGTGGATCCGCAAGGCAACAGTACAAGCGGCGTCGGCATAGACAAGACTGATATTGAATATTCAACTTATGACATTCTAATCAATAAGGTGCCGGCGCGCGGAATCATGCTTGAAACGGGTTTTAAAAACCTGTTTTTACTGCCTGCCAATATGAATCTTGCCGGCGCAGAGCTTGAACTTGCAGAGAGCGAGCAACGTTTCCATGCTTTGAAGAAAGCGATCTCCCCACTCACCGTGGATTTTGATTTTATTATCATCGATTGCCCGCCGAGCTTGGGGCTTTTGAGTCTGAACGCGCTTACGGCTTCGGATACGCTGATCGTTCCTTTACAGTGTGAATATTACGCGCTTGAGGGGCTCAGCCAGCTTTTGAGCACCGTTCGCACGGTAAAACAGCATTATAATGAACATCTGGAGCTTGAGGGCGTTGTTTACACGATGTATGACAGCCGCTTACGGCTGAATCAGCAGGTCATTGACGAGGTAAATAAATATTTTCCGAACAAGGCGTACAAAACGATGATACCGCGCAGTGTTAAGCTTGCGGAGGCGCCGAGCTTCGGCAAACCTGTTATTTACTATGAAAAATACTGTAAGGCGTCTTTTGCATACAAACGCCTTGCAGATGAGATCATAAAGGCACAATAAGGTATAATAATCCATTAAAATGTTTATGATAAAGGAGGGGCATTATGGCAAAAAAAATGAGCGGACTCGGAAAAGGTCTTGGTGCGCTTATGCTGGAAAATGCAACAGATGAAATGCTTGCGCAGAACGAGCTTGACCTGAATGAGATCGTTCCGAACCGCGACCAGCCGCGAAAGACCTTTGATGAGGCATCCATAGAGGAGCTTGCGCAGAGTATAAAGCAGCACGGCGTGCTGCAGCCGCTGCTGGTGCGCCCGATACCGTCCGGCGGGTACCAGCTTGTTGCAGGCGAACGCAGATGGCGCGCGTGCCGCATTGCCGGCTTACCAAAGGTTCCCGTTGTTATTAAAGAGCTGACGGATACGGAAACGATGGAGATCGCCATCATCGAAAATCTGCAGCGTGAGGATCTGAACCCGATCGAAGAAGCGGAGGGATTGCAGGCGCTGATCGATAAATGCGGTTATACGCAGGAGGAAGTCGCAACCAGCGTTGGCAAATCCCGCCCGGCTATTGCAAACAGTCTGCGCCTTTTGAGGCTGCCGCCCGAGGTGCGGGAGATGACGAAAAACGCAGAGATCTCCGCCGGCCACGCAAGAGCGCTGCTGGCGTTTGATAACGACGCTATGATGTTGGAAGCGGCTAAAAACATTGTTTCAAATAAAATGACGGTGCGCGATGTGGAACGCCTTGCCAAGATCAAGGAAACAACCGAACCGCGCCGCCGCAGGGCACGCAGAAGGGACAGCTTTTACGATGAGGTGGAGCTTTCGCTTTCGGAGGCCACGGGCAGAAAAGTAAAGGTATACACCGGCAGAAACGGCGGCACGATAGAGCTGGAATTTTTTGACCGGAAAGATCTAAAAGAACTTGCAAATAAGTTAGGAGAATAAATATGCTTGATATAAGATTCGTCAGGGAAAACCCCGATACAGTTAAGGAAAACATTAAAAAGAAATTTCAGGACGAAAAATTGCCGCTTGTAGACAAGGTAATCGCGCTTGATGAGGAAAAGCGCGCCGTTCAAAAAAGGGCGGACGAGCTTCGCGCCAACCGAAACAAGCTGTCCAAAGAGATCGGCAATCTTATGGCGCAAGGCAAAAAAGAAGAGGGAATGGCGCTGCGCGAGCAGGTAAAGGCGCAGGCTGAGGAGCTGGAGGCGCTTTCCAAAAAAGAGGGAGAGCTTGCGGAAAAAGTGACCGAGATCATGATGGTCATTCCCAATATCATTGATGAATCCGTGCCCATAGGCAGGGACGACAGCGAAAACGTGGAGATAGAAAAATACGGCGAGCCGGTCGTGCCGGATTACGAGATCCCTTACCACACGCAGATCATGGAAAGCTTCGGCGGCATAGATCTTGACGCCGCAGGCAGAGTGGCGGGCAACGGCTTCTATTATCTTATGGGCGATATTGCAAGGCTGCATTCCGCCGTGCTGTCCTACGCGCGTGATTTTATGATAAACAAGGGCTTTACCTATTGCATTCCGCCGTATATGATCCGCTCCGCGGTTGTAAACGGTGTTATGAGCTTTGCGGAGATGGACGCCATGATGTATAAGATTGAGGGCGAGGATCTTTACCTGATCGGCACTTCCGAGCACTCCATGATCGGCAAATTTATAGATACGATCACGCCGGAGAGCGAGATGCCGCAAACACTTACCTCCTATTCGCCCTGCTTCAGAAAGGAAAAGGGCGCGCACGGCATCGAGGAGCGCGGCGTTTACCGTATCCACCAGTTTGAAAAGCAGGAGATGATCGTCGTCTGCAAACCGGAGGATTCAAAAATGTGGTTTGACAGGCTTTGGTCCTACACCGTGGAGCTGTTCCGCACGCTGGATATCCCGGTCCGCACGCTGGAATGCTGCTCCGGCGACCTTGCGGATCTCAAGGTAAAATCCATTGATGTTGAAGCATGGTCCCCGCGCCAGAAAAAATATTTTGAGGTCGGCTCCTGCTCCAATCTGACGGACGCGCAGGCGCGCCGCCTTAAGATCAGAATAAAGGGCGAAAACGGCACCTATCTTGCCCATACGCTCAACAATACCGTTGTTGCTCCTCCGAGGATGCTGATCGCGTTTCTTGAAAACAATCTGCAGGCGGACGGCAGCGTGCTGATCCCGAAAGCGCTTCAGCCCTACATGGGCGGCACCGAAAAGCTTGTGCCGAAAAAATAATAAAAATAAGCATAAATCCACAAAAAACGCCCTGCGCAGGAAACGTACTCCTGCTCAGGGCGCTGTTTTTTGCTGCTGCGCGTGTTTTTAAAGCCGTAAAACGGCGCATGTACTTATTTTGTGCGCGCGGAGGTCTTGTTTTCTTCGGTGATCTCGATCGGCTTGTTGCAGGCAAGCCAGGTCATGCGTTCAAACGCCGTCTGCCCGCCGTGGCCCGTTTCGGTGCCGCCGTGGTCCGTACTTATGATAATGAGCCAGTCCTCCTCGGCATAGGTGCTGCGGCTGCCAGTACGGCAACGGCTCTGTAAAACACCTTTTTTGTTCTCAAAATCTACCCTCTCTTAAAAAATTGGGAATAAAAATATAAAACATCCCTGATTTTATTATATAAAAATATAGCAGCTTTTAAATGCAAAAATCGGGAAAAAAGTAAATGTTTATCAGAAATTATGACTGCAATTTCCAATTAAGCGTTTTTCCGGCTGCACATTGTCAAAAATAAGAAAAATATTCAGAAAAAGTATTGACAAAATATGAACTTAGCGTTATAACTGCATTAATATATGCGCCGGCAGCGGCGCACGGCATGAATTTGATCGATCCGCGGGGTAGATTAAGTGAGTAACGACATTCCAAAAAAGAAAAAATTTCATTTATCATCTTTTCAGATCATAATCTTGGGCTTCGCAGGCGTTATTTTGCTGGGGAGCCTTTTGCTTTGCCTGCCGATCTCAACCAGCAGCGGCGAATGGGCGTCCTATCTTGACGCGCTGTTTACCGCAACCACCTCCGTTTGCGTAACGGGGCTTGTTACGCAGGATACGGGTACATACTGGTCCCTCTTCGGGCAGATCGTGATCCTGATCCTCATTCAGATCGGCGGCATGGGGGTTATGACGGTTGCCATCATGCTTGGTCTTATGGCGCGGCGCAGGCGCTTCAGCCTCATGCAGCGCAGCACCTTGCAGGAGGCGATCGGCGGCCCGAGCCTGGGCAGCATCATAAAGCTTACCAAGTTTATCATTACCGTTACGGCGGCAACGGAGATCGCGGGCGCTGTCTGTATGTTCCCGGTGTTTAACCGGGAATTCGGCGTGCTCAAAAGCATATGGTATTCGGTGTTCCATTCCGTTTCGGCGTTTTGCAACGCGGGTATAGACCTCATGGGTTCAAAGGAGCAGTTTTCCTCGCTCACTTCCTATTATGACAACCCGGTTATAAACCTTGTCATCTGCTTTCTGATCTTCTTCGGCGGTATCGGTTTCATGACTTGGGACGATATGCACAGAAACGGCATACGGTTTAAAAAATACCGCCTGCAAAGCAAGATCGCGCTTGTTACAACGGCGTTTCTGGTCATCGTTCCCGCAGTGTATTTCTATATCTTTGAATTCTCGCGCGCCCCATGGGACGGGTTTACGGCGGGCGAAAAGGTGCTCGCCTCCATATTCCAGACCGTAACGCCCAGAACGGCAGGCTTCAACACCGTTGATCTGAATGCCATGACACAGGTCAGCCAGCTTGTTATGGTCATTCTTATGCTCATAGGCGGCTCGCCCGGTTCAACGGCGGGCGGTATGAAGACCACCACTGCCGCTATCGTGATCTCCTCCATGCTTTCCGTTTTTAAGCGCAAGGGCGACGCGGAAGCGTTTCGCAGAAGAGTCAGCCAGGACAGCGTGCGCAATGCCTCTGCGGTTATGGCGATGTACCTTGTGCTGTTCCTGCTCGGCAGTATGTTCATCTCGCAGATTGAGGATCTGCCGATCCTGACCTGTTTTTATGAAACGGCTTCGGCAATCGGCACCGTTGGTCTTAGCCTCGGCATCACGCCGCATCTTACGGCGGTGTCAAAGATCATACTGATACTGCTTATGTATTTCGGCAGGGTGGGCGGACTCACGCTAATCTTTGCCGCGGTCAACAATAATTCAAAGAAATATGTGAAATTCCCGCAGGAAAACGTAAATGTGGGCTAAAATATACGGAAAAGGATTTTTGCTATGAAAACGATTTTACTTATAGGCGCAGGCCAGTTCGGCGTACATCTTGCAAAGAAGCTCAATGAGCTGGGGCATGAGATCATGGCCGTTGATTCAAAGGAGGAAAGGGTGGATCAGATCCTGCCTTACTGCACAAGCGCGCAGATCGGGGACGCCTCCTCCTCGGAATTTCTGGAAACGCTCGGTATTGATGAATATGACGTCTGCTTTATTACGATCGGCGATAATTTCCAGGATTCTCTGGAAACCACTTCTCTCGTCAAGGAGCTCGGCGGCAAGCTGGTCGTTGCCAGGGCTTCAAACGATGTGCATGCCAAATTCCTGCTCAGAAACGGCGCGGATCAGATCTTTTACCCCGAAAAGCAGGTTGCGGACTGGGCGGCGATCAAGTGCAGCTCTGAGCATATCCTTGATTTCATGGAGCTCGGCGGCAACTTTGCGCTGTTTGAGGTCGATGTGCCGGATCAGTGGGTCGGCAGAACGATCGGCGAGCTGGATATCCGCCGCCGCCATCATATCAATATCATCGGCAAAAAGCAAAACGGAATGCTGGATATCACCCTTTCGCCCGAAACCGTGTTCAATGAGGGAGAGACTATACTTGTTCTCGGCACCAAAAAGGATTTTTATAAGACCTTTAAGGTTTGATCTGTGCAGGCAACAGAAAACGCCGCTTAAACTCAGTGTTTAAGCGGCGTTTTTCATCTTATTTAAACAGCTTTTCATACTGTTCAAATTCTTTTTTATTGTAAAAATATTCGCGTTTTTTGCCAGCAATGCCAAGGTCCTGCCACCATTCGTCCTTCAGCTTGTCAAAAAGCTTTTGGTGCGTAGGCTCCGCCAGTGTGTTGAGGTTCCAAAGCGAAAAATGCAGCGCGTAGTTTATAAAATCCTTTTCGCACTCCTCATAAATGCCCTCGTCCTTTAGCCTTTGGCGCAGCGCGCAAAGGGCGTTGTAAAAGCAATCCCATGATTTTTCGCGGGTGTTGGAGAGCGAGCTTTTGTTGTTTCTGCGCTGGTGCGCAAGGATCTTGCCTTTTTCAACATAGGCAATGCGCTTTGCAATAGCCACTGCGGAAAAAACAAACAGCATATCGTTGCTCGTGCGCTGTTCCTGAAACCACAGATCGTTTTTAAGCACCCATTCGCGGTTGAAAAGCTTATCCCACGCCCAGCCCACAAAGACTTTGAATACGTTATCCGTCATGGAGCGCCTGTTAAACGGCTGGTAGGGCGGCAGCTCCGCGTATCTTACGACCCACGAAACGGCGTTATAGCGGTCTTCGTCTTCAAGATACTGGTCTGAATTAAAAACCACGAAATCGGCGTTTGTTTCCTCCGCCTTGTTATATGCCGCCTCCAGCATTTCTTTTTCAAAAAAATCATCTGAATCCAAAAAAGAAAGGTATTTGCCGCGCGCCCTGCGCAGGCCGTTGTTCCTTGCCGCGCCGGCTCCGGCGTTCTCCTGCTGCACGGGAATGAAACGGCTGTCTTTTGCCGCAAATTCCTTAACGATATCAAACGAGGAATCGGTGGAGCCGTCGTCCACGCAGATGATTTCAATCTCTTTCAGCGTCTGGTCCGCAACGCTTTGCAGATTCTGCCTCAGATATTTCTCTACGTTGTAGACAGGGATGATTACGGAAACCTTGATTTCATTTTCTGTCATTTCTGGTATCCCTTTCTTTTTTTATTGATCGCCCTGTATATCTTTTTTGCAAGGCGCTTTAATCTTACCGGCACATACATGATCGCCTTGCCTATGCGGTAGGATTTGGAACGCTTGATCTTATCCAGCTCCGCCTTTACCTGCTTGAAATTGCTGTTCATAACAGACGGGCCGTTGTTCATCGGCATCGCCTTTAATTTGCAGTATACCGCCGGCTGGTTTATAAGCAGATGCAGATTATCCCGTTCGGCGGCGGTAAACAGCTCCTCGTCCATCTCGCCGAGCGCCTTTGCCCGCTTCATCTCTTTTGAAAAGCGCTCCACATAATCGCGCTTGAATTCGTTGGAGATACGCCTTAAAGTGGCAACGCTGTTGTGAAAGCGTTTCAGCGTGTAGTAGGTCTTGAACCTTTCCCATGTTTCGGGGTACTGCATCAGAATATCGCGGATATGATCGTATTCCACGTTGATGCAGTATATCTTCTGCATGTTCCGAACGGAGCTGTTGGGGTTATCACGCCTGTTCATGTAATAAGGCTTGTCTATGATCATGCCGCGCCTTGCAAACGCAAAGGTCTGAAACCAAAAGCCGTTGTCCTGAAAAGAAGCGCCGGGCGTCTCGTTGTGGCGGATATTGTATTCATCAAGAAATGCCTTTCTGTAGATGCCGCTCCATGTGTTCATGATAAAGCGTATTGCCTCCGGCGTGTGGCTCGGGTCAAACACCTTGTTGTAATACAGGTTTTTGCGGTCCAAATGATTATAGGTCAGGTACATATCGCCCGTTTCGGCACGTTCAAAACGGTAAAAATCCGCCTTCACAAAATCAAGGTCGTTTTCTTTTGCGATCTCATAAAGATCGCCGAACATATTTACGGGCACAAAATCATCCGGCTCCACTATGCCTATATATTCGCCGGTTGCCTTAGACATGCCGATGTTCATGCCTATGCCGTAGCCGCCGTTCTCCTTGTCCACAAGGATGATCCTGCTGTCCTTTTCGGCATATTCTTTAAGAATCGCCAGTGTGCCGTCCGTAGAGCCGTCGTTTATGCAGATGATCTCTATGTCCTTCAGCGTCTGCCTTGTGATGCTCTCCATGCACTCTCTTACATACGGCTCAACATTGTAAGCCGGCACAATTATTGAAACCTTTGCCATATCGCTCCGCCTTTCCTACCCGGGGGGTTGTGTTATTCTGAAAATTCTTCGTCAACCGCCTGCAGCGCCGCGGCGATGACCTTGTCCATATCATAGTATTTGTATTTGCCAAGCCTGCCGCCGAAGATGACGTTTTCTTCCTGCTTTCCGAGCGCCTCGTATTTTTCATACAGGGCGTTGTTTTCGTCATTGTTGATCGGGTAATACGGCTCAATGCCCACCTGCCATTCAGAGGAATATTCCTTTGAGATCACGGTGCCTTCGCCCGCGCCGAATTCAAAATGCTTGTGCTCGATGATCCTGGTGTAAGGCACCTCGCGTTCGGTGTAGTTCACAACGGCGTTGCCCTGGTAATTCTCCGTATCGGGCAGATATTCCGTTTCAAAGCGCACCGTTCTGTATTGCAGCGCGCCGTAGCAGTAGTCAAAATATTCGTCAATATTGCCGGTGTAAACGATCTTCATGCCCGAAAGATCGTGCGCCTTTTTGTAGTCCGCAAAGGCGGTGTTCAAAAGCACGTCCGCCCCGGCCAGCATTTTTTCACAGATCTGCGTGTAGCCGCCCATCGGTATGCCCTGAAAGCGGTCGTTAAAATAATTGTTGTCATATGTGTATCTGACGGGCAGACGGCGGATGATGAACGCCGGCAGCTCGGTGCAGCTTCTGCCCCACTGCTTTTCCGTGTAGCCCTTAACCAGCTTTTCGTAAACGTCCTTTCCTACAAGGGAAAGCGCCTGCTCTTCCAGATTTTTCGGGTTTTCTATGTGGTACTGCGCCTTTTGCGCTTCAATGATCTTTTTTGCCTCGGCAGGTGTTTTGATCCCCCACATTTTTGAAAAGGTGTTCATGTTGAACGGCAGGTTGTAAAGCTCGTCCTTATAGATCGCAACGGGGGAGTTGATATAGTTGTTGAATTCTGCAAACTGATTGATATAGTTCCAGATCTCTTTGCTGCTCGTGTGAAAGATATGCGCGCCGTATTTGTGCACGTTGATGCCGTGCGCGCTTTCGGTGTAGATATTGCCGGCAATATGGTCCCGGCGCTCGATAACCAGGCACTTTTTGCCCCTTTTGGCAGCCTCGTACGCAAAAACGCTGCCGAAAAGCCCGCTGCCAACGATTAAATAATCATATTTTTTACTCATAATCATATCTCCGTTTATAATCTGAACAGCTGCTTTATCACACGCACAAGTATGTTGCCGCTGAGCAGCCTGTAATCTCTTTCTGATTGCCTGTATTTGTAAAGCAAAAACGTATCTGCGTCATATTCCTGTATATGGCGCAGATCCTCCTCCTGCTTTTTGTTGTAGATATATCCCGCCTCTTTGCCGGAAATGCCGAAAAGGGCAAGCGCCTCGTTTTTATATGCGTTATACAGCTGTTTATAGCTTTGCGTGCTTCGTCTGGTTCGCAGGGAATATAAAAATGTATCCAGCGCCTTGTTTGCAAAGCTGCGGCGCACATCGGCATCAAACGTGTTTTCCGCCGTAAGGCGCTCAAATGTTTTTTTGAAAGCCTGCAATACGCACAGGTTGTTTTCTTTTTCAGAGGCTTTCCCCGTAATGCTGTCGGGATTATCCTCTCGGTAAGTTATAAGCGGCGCTGAAACGGTGGCTATTCTTGCTGCATAAAACAGAGCCGTCATAACAAAATAAGCGTCGTTTGCCTGCGGAATCTCCTGAAAATGCAGTGCGTTTTTCTCAATAAAGGAACGCAGAAACATTTTGTTCCAAGGCACATTTGTTGTGAAATTAAAGATATGCGCACCGTTCGTTTCGCGGCTGAAAGGCACCGCGCAGCGTATATTTTTTTTATTTAGGTATATCCTCGTTCGGTATACCCTGCCGCTTTCGTTATCCATCCTTTTGCCGGCGCAAACACAGATATCGGCGCTATGCCGTTCACAGGCAAGATACATTTTTTTAAGAGCGTTTTTGTCAAAAATATCGTCCGCGTCCCAGAAAACAAGATATTTTCCGCGCGCGCTCTCCATTCCGTTGTTCCGCGCTGCTCCGGCAAACCGGTTTTGCTGCCTTTTTATGATGATCCTACTGTCGCGCTTTGCAAATCTTTCAAGGATTTGGGGCGAAGAATCTGTGGAGCCGTCGTCCACGCAGATGATCTCTATATCCCTAAGCGTTTGGGAAATCACGCTTTCAAGCGTCTGCTCCAAATACTTTTGCGCGTTGAAAACGGGTATGATAACGGAAACTTTAATCGTATTTTTTTCCATTTGTTGTCCTTTGCGGCAAAATGCCTTATAAATATAGTATTTACATTATATATTATAACAAAAACACTGTCAATCTTAAACATTTTCTCCGCTTCGCGCGCAGCAGCCGGCGGCATTTTCCCAGCCCGCACGGCGCGGGATTTATTTTTGTTGCCAAGCTCCGCCCTTTATGTTACAATAAAAATGTTAATTTTTGATAAATAAAATATAAAGATTGTAAAGCGGTGAAATTTATGGAAGCTGTAACTCTGTTTAAACAAAAATTTGATACGGTTCAGGAACCGCTGACCGTATACTGCCCTTATCGCATTGCCCCTGTCGGCGCGCATTCCGATTATCAGCACGGGCTGATCTCCGGCTTTGCCATTGATGAGGGCGTAACGCTTGCCTTTTTGCCAACGGATGACGGCGCCGTTAAGCTCTACAGCGCAAATTTTGAGGGCAGCGTGGAATTTTCTGCCTATGAGCTGGCGCAGCGGGCGATGGATTGGGGCGATTTTGCAAAAGCGGCGTTCGTTTCCGTAAAACGCAAGCACCGTATTGAAAAAGGCATGATCGGCGTGATCCACGGCAGTCTGCCCGTCGGCGGGCTTTCGTCCTCCGCGGCGGTGCTGATCTCCTATATCTCCGCCATATGCAAGGTCAATTCCGTTACGCTCACCAAGCCGGAGCTTATAGATTTTGCGCTTTATGCCGAGCATGATTATCTTGAAATGAACGTGGGCAAGATGGACCAGAGCTGCGAGGTGTACTCCAAAAAGGATCACCTGCTTTTCCTGGATACGCTTACGGATGAATATAAGCTGATCCCCCAAAGTGAAAAGATGCCGCCCTATGAATTTGCCGTTATCTTTTCCGGCAAGGAAAGAAAGCTTGCAAACACCGCCTTCAACTCCAGGGTGGACGAGGCGAAAGCCGCTTCCTTTGCCCTCAGGGCGTTTGCCGGCATACCCTACGGCAGTTTTAAGGACAGCTATATGCGAGATGTGCCCAAGGAGATCTTTGACGAGTATAAAAGTAAGATACCGCCCGCATGGCGCAGGCGCGCAGAGCATTTTTACGGTGAATTTTCCCGTGTGCAGCGCGGCGCCAAGGCATGGGAAAACGGCAATATTGCCGAATTCGGCAGGATCATGTTTGAATCCGGCCACTCCTCTATCTATAATTGGGAAACCGGCTCGCCGGAGCTGAAAACGCTTTATGAGATCATGCTGGAATGCGACGGCGTTTACGGCGGCAGGTTCAGCGGCGCGGGCTTTAACGGCTCTTCCATAGCGCTGGTTGACCCTGCAAAAAAAGAGGCGGTCGCCGAATTTTTAAAGGAGCGCTATCTTGCCGTTTATCCGCAGTATAAGGATGATTTTTCCATCCGCTTCGTGCGCACTTCAGACGGCGTGCAGCTTTGAGATAAGGAATAAAAGGAAAGCGGCGGCGCTGTTTTGCCCCGCCCGCAGTGATAAAGAGAGCTATGTTTATAAATGAAATGCAGCAGGAGATCCTGCGTCTGAAAAAAGAAAAAGATATCTGCATACTTGCCCATTCCTACGAGCCGCGCGAGGTTTGCGAGGTTGCCGATTTCACGGGCGATTCCTATGCGCTTTCCGTTAAGGCAAAAAGCGTAAAGAGCAAAACGGTGCTCATGTGCGGCGTGCGCTTTATGGCGGAAACGGTCAAGCTCCTTTCGCCCGATAAGCGCGTGATCCTCTCCCACCCGCAGGCAGGCTGCCCCATGGCGGAGCAGTTTACGCCCGCCGATATCCTTGCGCTGAAAGAAAAATACCCGGGCGCGGCGGTGGCGGCGTATGTGAATACCACGGCGCAGCTCAAAGCCGTGTGCGATGTCTGCGTTACTTCTTCCTGCGCGGTAAAGGTGGTCTCCGCCATGCCGCAAAAGGATATCCTCTTTGTGCCGGATTGCAATTTGGGCGCGTTCGTGGCGGCAAACTGCCCGGATAAAAATATTATACTTATGCCCGGCGGCTGCCCGGAGCATGCGAAGATCACAAAAGCGGACGCGCTGGCGGCAAAGGCGGCGCACCCGAACGCGCTGTTCCTTGTGCACCCGGAATGTAAAGCAGAGGTTACATCGGTTGCGGATTACACAGGCTCTACCGCCGGCATTATGGAATTTGCCAAAAACAGCAGCGCCGGTGCATTTATCATCGGCACGGAAAACAGCATCGTTTCCCATCTGCGGTACGAATGCCCGGAGAAACAGTTTTACCCCGTTTCAAAAGAGCTGATCTGCTCCAATATGCGCCTTACGGATCTGCCGCAGGTCTATGCCTGCGTGGCGGGCAACGGCGGCGAGGAGATCGAGCTTGACGCGGATATTATGAACAAAGCAAGGCGCTGTATAGATAAGATGATCGAATACGGCGGCTGATAAGGATCGTAAAGCTATGAGCAAAAAAGCACTGATTGCAATGAGCGGCGGCGTGGACAGCAGCGTCGCCGCCCTTTTGATGAAAAATGCGGGATATGAATGCGTGGGCGCCATGATGCGCCTTTGGGGCGGCGCAAACGAGCAGGACGAAAAAGACGCCGCTTGCGTTGCCGCGCGCCTGGATATGCCGTTTTATGTTTTTGACCTGCAAAAGCAGTTTAAAGAAAAAGTTATCCGTAAATTTATATCCGTTTATGAATCGGGCGCAACGCCCAACCCGTGCCTGGACTGCAACCGCTATCTGAAATTCGGCGCGCTTTACGAAAAGGCAGCGGAGCTGGGCTGTGATGTGATCGCCACAGGGCATTATGTTACCTGCGTGCGGGAGGGCGGCACAGGCAGATACCTCATTCAAAAGGCGGCCGACCCTGCCAAAGACCAAAGCTATGTGCTGTATTCGCTTTCGCAGGAGATCCTTTCGCACTGCGTGTTTCCGCTCGGCGCGTATACGAAAAGCGAGATTCGGGAGCTTGCGCAGGCAAACGGATTTGTGAATTCCCGCAAAAAGGAAAGTCAGGATATCTGCTTTGTGCCGGACGGCGATTACGCCGCCTTTATCGAACGGGAAACGGGTAAGGTTTACCCGCCGGGCGATTTCGTTACCGTAACGGGCGAAAAGGTGGGCACGCACAGCGGTATCATCCGCTATACGATCGGGCAGCGCAAGGGCCTTGGCGTTTCTTACAAAACGCCGCTATACGTCTGCAAAAAGGATATGAAAAACAACCGCGTCATCTTAACGCAGGGCGCGGAGCTGTTTTCAAAAGAGGTTACGGCAGCGGATATCAACCTCATTGCCGTGCCGAAAATAGAGGGCGAAATGCGTGTGCTTGCCCGCACAAGATATAATATGAAAGAGCAGCCGGCAACCGCTTACCAGCCGGATGATAACACGCTGAAAGTTGTGTTTGATACACCGCAGAGGGCTGCCGCGCCGGGGCAGGCGCTCGTGCTCTACAGCGGCAATACCGTTGTAGGCGGCGGCACCATAATTTAAAACGGAAAGAGCAGTTTGCATATGAGAATGAGAAGAAAGAAAAATCTGGAATCGCGCCTTGCCGGGTGCAGCCGTTATCTGCTGCCCTGCGAAACGGCGGATCTGAATTTTGAAAACGAAAGGGAAAATATCACCCTTTACGATACGGAAAAGATCTTCGGCAACCAAAATCCGCTTGTGCTGGAGATCGGCTGCGGCAAGGGCGCTTTCGCCTGCGAATATGCAAAACGAAACCCGGATAAAAATATTATAGCCGTGGAAAAGGTGGGCAATGTCATTGTTGCCGCGGCGGAGCGCGCGGAAAGGGAAAAGATACCCAACCTGCGCTTTATGAAATGCGCCGCCGAATACCTGCCGCGTTTTATCCCGGCGGGCAGCGTAAGGGAGATCTATCTGAATTTCAGCTGCCCGTTTCCAAAGGCAAAATACGCAAAGCACCGCTTAACGCACCCGCGCTTTCTGGAGATCTATAAAAGGCTTATGGCGCCGGGCGCCGTCATCTGCCAAAAAACGGATAACCCGCGCTTTTTTGAATTTTCCGTAGAAAGCTTTTCGCAGTGCGGCTTTGCGCTTTCAAACGTCAGCTTGGATCTGCACAACAGCGCCTTTGAGGGCAATATAGAAACGGAATATGAAAACCGCTTTTCCTCCCAGGGGCTGCCCATCTACCGCCTTGAAGCGCGGCCGGGGCAAATGTAAACCAAAACAGGCGGCATGTAAACCCCGCTGTAAAGCACGGTTTATGGCATATTTGCGCTTTTTCGTGTTTAATGTAGTTGTAACGAACACGAAAGGAGAAGCGGTATGAAGTATATCAGAGCACTTGCAGTTTTGGTCTTTTACCCCTGCTTTGTAGAAAGATAAGCCATAACAAATCTATGCAGATCAGACTCCCCGGCAAGCCAAAGCATTGGCTCCCCTGTGCAAGGGGAGCTGTCAGCGAAGCTGCCTGAGGGGTTGTAAAAACACAACGCTGATTAAAGCAATAACGCACCTGCAACAAT
>URED01000037.1 GCA_900546785.1 uncultured Oscillospiraceae bacterium
TTTTAAGGTAAGGTATACAGTAAATCAGCTGGGCAGGATTGCCGTTGAATACAGCTATAACCGCCTGCCTTTTAAGTTTGTGCCGAGGCTCGGAATGCTTGTGGAAATGCCGGAAAATTTTTCCAATATAACCTATTTCGGCTGTGATTCGGAATCACTTTCCGATTTTCATGAGCATGCAGCGGTGCGCCGCGCTTCAACAACCGTTGATGAGATGCATGTAAGATATATCAAGCCGCAGGAGAGCGGTATGCGTTATAATACGTTTTATGCTGAAGTAACCGATGATTCGGGAACAGGATTCAGGATAGAAAGCAAAAAGCCGTTCGTATTCAATGCGAATCGCTATATTGCAGAGCAGTGCGCAAAGGCAACGCATAAAGAGGATCTGCCCCGGTTCAATACAACGAATGTGCAGATCGATTCCTATATGCTTGGCGCAGGTTCAAATGCGTGCGGGCCGATACCCACAAAAGAACACAGAAAGCCCTTTGTGTGGTCGCACACAGGCTCATTTATCGTAACGCCGCTCGGTGATTAAATGTTTAAAATAGGAAACGATATCGTTTTGATATCCAGAATGGAAAAAAGCGCGAAGAATCAGCGCTTCCTTGAAAACGTGTTCACGCAGGGCGAGCTTACCCACTGTAAAACGGCGCAAAGCCTTGCAGGTGTGTTTGCTGCCAAGGAGGCGTATTTAAAGGCGCTGGGAACGGGGCTGGTAAGGCCGCTTAACCGTGTTGAGATCATCTATGATAAGAACAATAAGCCGCATATCGCGGGCTGCGAAAAATGCGATATTTCTATTAGCCATGACGGCGATTACGCCGCCGCAGTTGCTATTGTGTGGGATTAGATATGAGAATTTTAACTGCCGATCAGATCAAAAAAGCAGAAAGCACCGCTTTTGAAAGATATTTTACCGAAGCGCAGCTCATGAAAAAAGCGGGCGAAAAATGCTTTGAAAAAATCGTTGAATATTACGGCGAGCTTATCCGTGGCAAAAAGGTCTCCGTTGTATGCGGAAATGGCAAAAACGCCGGGGACGGCTTTGTTATAGCAAAAAATCTTTTGCAGTTCGGCGCGCTTGCCGAGATCGTTATTGCAGACAGATTCCCCATCCTGCCGGAGCCGCTTTTGTATTTTGAGGAGGCGGAAAAGGCCGGAGTTGCCGCTGTTCCGTTTGAAGAGGCGCAGCTCAGCGAAACGCTTATCGTAGACTGCATTTTTGGCATCGGTTTTCACGGAGAACCAAAAGAACCTTTTTCAAAAGTTTTTGACAGCGTTAACAATTCCGGTGCCGTGGTCGTGGCGGTCGATACGCCAAGCGGCACAAACGCTTCCGAAGGCGCCGTTTTTAAAGCGGTCAGGGCAGACCTGACGATAGCGATATCTGCCCTTAAATACTGCCATATTTTGCCGCCTGCAAATCATTACTGCGGCAAAACCGTTGTAGTAAATATCGGTATTCCCGATGACTGCTATGCGTTTGACTGCCCGCATACAATAACGAAAAAAGCAGTGAAGCGCTGTTTCCCCAAGAGGAATAAAAATTCAAATAAGGGGCAAAACGGTCATCTTCTGAATATCTGCGGCAGTTATCTTATGCCCGGCGCTGCTGTCATCTGCGCAAAGGCTGCGCTTAAAACAGGCGTAGGTCTGCTCAAGTGCGCATTCCCTAAATCCGTATATCCCGTTATGACGTCGCATCTTATGCAGCCTATCTTTGCGCCTATGAGCGAGAATGAAAGCAAGACCTTTTCCATGGGCGCGCTCAATAAGCTTACGCAGGAACTGGAATGGGCAGATTGCGTTGCTTTGGGCTGCGGTATCGGTAAAAATGATGATACGGAGGTCATTGTGAATCAGATCCTGCGTTCAAGCGAAGTACCTGTTGTTCTTGACGCAGACGGAATAAACAGTATAATTGCGAATATAAATGTATTGAAGGACGCTCAGGCTCCTGTTGTCTTAACGCCTCACCCCGGCGAAATGGCGCGCCTTTTGGGCAAAAGCATAGCTGATGTTGAAGCAAACAGAATAGATACCGCAAAAGCTTTCGCTGCCGAATATTCCTGCGTTCTGGTCTTAAAGGGCGCAAATACGGTTGTTACAAACGGAGAATCCGTTTTTGTCAATACTACCGGCAATCCGGGTATGGCAATGGGCGGCACGGGCGATATGCTTACCGGCATGATCGGCTCATTTATTGCGCAGGGGATGGATTCCTATTCCGCGGCCAAATGCGCTGTATATATTCACGGCCTGTGCGGCGATATCACAGCGCAGGAGATCAGTACGCGCGGCATGACTGTTGAAGATATGTTGGAGCTTTTGGGAGCGTTGATGAGCGAATTTGAATAACGGAATGATCTTTTGAAAAAAATTATCTCATTGTTGATAATTCTTCCACTGTTGCTTTGCGGCTGTTCCGATCAAAGCGAAAGCGCAAGTATTTCAGGCTTCTCAAAAAATGCAGACGTTGTTTTTGGCGATTTTTCATATACATGTGTTGTGGTCTATAACGGCAGTACGGTAACGGTTTCTGCGCAGTCTACCGCAGCAGCGGGGCTGGTTATTACGTATGACGGAAAATATGTCGGCATAACATATGATGATATCAGTCTTTCGCAGATGAACGGGAATTTTGAGCCGTCAAATCCCGCCGTTGCGCTTTATGAGGCGTTTGAATATGTAAACGGTATGGATCAGGCTGCGTTCTCAACCGCAAAAGACGGTTTTATTGCGCAGGGGGAGACCTCGTTAGGCAAATTCACGCTTGAAACAGATAAAGAGTATTGCCCCGTCAGGCTCAGTTTTGAAAATTCCAAGCTGGAGTTTCAGTTTTCCTGATCTGTTCACGCTGTTCCGTATCCTGTATACCGAAAAATTTTTTAACTTATGAATTGTATATTATAGTTTTGAGGCTTCGTTATGCGGAGCCTTTTTTTGTGCATGAATCTTGAATATTGATAAAAAATATTCGAAAAATAATAAAAAATTATTGACAAACGATAAATCATGTGTATAATGTAGGTAGAATTTGTAATTTTTGGAGGCAATATTATGTGGAATCGGGAAAGATCTGTATTACTTACTCAGCTCATAGTCAGAGCATGCTATATTCTTCTTGCTGCTGCCGTGATCGCACTTCCGTTTTTGTTTGCTCAGTCACAAAGCCCTAATGATATCAATATGATCGCGGATCTGGGCAAATATATCATCGGGCCGTTTTATGCTATTGTGCCCGCAGGCTATACGGCGCTGATCTGTATAGATAAACTGCTTTCCAATATAAAAAAGGATATCGTTTTTGACCCTAAAAACGTAAAGCTTTTGCGCATCATCAGCTGGAGCTGCTTTTTTGCCGCCGCTGTGTGCCTGCTCGCGTTTGTTATCATAACGTTAAGCAGTGATTATACAGTAGGTCTTGGGCTGCTCCTGATCACCGCCGGCGCGGTTTTTATGGGTCTTATTCTCAGGGTCATCAAAAATGTATTTGAAGCGGCAATCAAAATCAAAACTGAAAATGATCTAACGATATAGGAGGGCATTATGCGTATTGTAGTGAATCTGGATGTTATGCTGGCAAAAAGAAAAATGTCCTCAAACGAGCTTGCTTCAAGGATCGGAATAACGCCTGCCAATCTGTCTGTTCTGAAGACCGGCAAGGCAAAGGCAATCCGCTTTTCAACTCTGGAGGCAATCTGTAACGTGCTTGACTGCCAACCGGGCGATATACTTGAATTTGTCAGGGAGTGATCTCTTATGGATAATCATGTTCATTCTTATCTTGAGCCGCAGTCGGCGGATATTTCTGCAAAGAAGAACGCACATAAGCTTGTTCTTTCAAAAAAAGATATCGTGTTCGTAGTTTTATTTTTCCTTGCAGCGTTTCTAATCGTGGATTTCGTAATTTCCTGCGGATTCAATCTTGGGTTTACCGTGGCATTTGCCGCTTTGTTTGCGGTCTTAACGGCGTATCTGTTCAATAAAAATGTAAAAGTATCCGTCTTTTCGTATGTCTGCGGTGCGCTTTCTCTTGCCGGCTCCGTTACCTTTGCGCTTTACAATGACCTTTTGCTGAATGTGTTTATGCTGTTTTTAGTGTGCGCTCTGTTCGGCATTTATATATGCGGTATCAGCGGGGTCTTTAAAAACCGCCAGGGCAGCTTTAAAATGCTCTTGGACGTGCTGCGGGAAACCTTTGTTTCTCCGCTTTCCAATGCTCCGCAGATCGGCAGAGCGTACGGCAGGGCGCTTTCTAAAAATAAGGTGAGCAAAAATGTACTTATCGGCATAGGGTTATCGCTGCCTGTTCTGCTTGTGATCGTTCCGCTGCTTGTAAGCAGTGACGCGGCTTTTGAGAGCCTTGTAACACTTGTGCTGAAAAAAGCGGGCGCGTATATCGCTGAGATCGTTTTGGCAGTTATCATTACACCGATTTTGCTGTTTTATGCAGTTTCAAAAAAATACAGTGCCGATTTCTGCTCGGCGGGGCGTAAATACGCTGTCAGGGGAGCGGTCCAAAGCGCGGTTACCGTTTCATTTTTAAGCGTTATATCGCTCACATATCTTGTGTATTTGTTTTCGCAGCTTGCATATTTCTTCAGCGCTTTTTCCGGGATACTGCCGCAGGGCTATAAGAATACGGCAAGCGAATATGCGCGGCGCGGCTTTTTTGAGATGTTTTTCATATGCGTGATCAATATTGTTATGATCGCGCTGGCAAACGCTGTCACAAAAAGAGTGCAGTCCAAGATACCCGCGGGCGTAAAGGCGCTTTCCGCATTTATTCTCGGCTTTACGGTGCTGATCCTGATCACGGCAATGCAGAAAATGAAGCTGAATGTGGAGATCTACGGGCTATCCAAAAACAGGCTTCTTGTTTCCGTTTTTATGCTTATGATCCTTGTTGTGATCTTCTTTTATATCGTTCATATTTTTGCGCCCAAGGCAGGGTATATGCAGCCGATCATTATACTATGCAGCGTGATGTTTATCGCACTTTCCTTTGCTGATATAAACGGCGCCGTCGCAAAGTATAATGTAGATTTATATAATTCCGGTAAAACAGACACCGTTGATGTGGATTATATAAACAACCTTTCTGATCGTGCAGTACCGTATATCCTTGAACTTGCCGAAGCGGACGATCATATGATCTCTAAAAAAGCGCGAACGATCATTGTTCAAAAAATCAGAGAAGAATATGCAGATCAATTTACTCTGCCCGAGCTGAATGATCTTGACACGGATATTGTTTATGATCCCGATACGGATTTTCGTTCCCATAATTATGCCCGTGAACGTGCCTGTAAATTGCTGGAGGAATATTATAACGCCCTCTCTGCCGATGAAAGGCAGAAGCTGATTTCTCAGTATCAGTTTGATACCGGCGAGTATTATTATAACGAAGAGAATGATATCTACGAGTATTATGCGGATAATTACTGCGAGGAGTATTCCTACAGCGATGAGCAGGATATGTACGTTTTGACCCAAAAATATAATGTAACGGAATATTACAGCGATCTTTATTATAGCGATTCCGCAGAGGATTATTAAAACAGCGCAAGGTGTGATCATTCAGCTTATGAAACGTAAAAGAATTTTAAAGGTATTAATTGCCGTGATCGTTGCAGCCGTGATGCTGCCGATAGGAGCCTACTATATTATAGGCCCCAGAGATTTAACGGACGGCGGCGAGATCTATGCGCAACAGGTATATTATATGTTTAATACTTATCAGTGTGTAGGCTGGACGATGGGCGGAAACAACGATGTCGAGCCGGGCAGGCTCCTGCGATACGGGTTATTCACACGCTATTATAAAGGCAAAAACGCGCCGGATTATATCGTGGTTTATGAACCGCACGAAAAATTTGTTTACAGGCTTGTTGAAAATGAGGATGGCGAAAAGTAAGTAGCGCGAATATTATGATCCTGCCGCTCGTGCAATACGGTAAATGCAGCAGGATATAAAAAACGACCGCAGCAGGCTGTGCCGGCTGCGGTCGTTTTCTGTGTATCAAATATCTATATTCATATCCTTATCGTTTGTTTCTTCGGCGCTGTTTGATTTCTCATTTTCAGCTGTATCATTCTTTTTGCCGAAAAGCTCCGTCTTTTTAACCTGATTAAAATTGATGCTCTCGGCGTTCGTCCTTGCCTTGAATTCGTCAAGAATCTTGTTTATCGTGCCGTTTGCAACGATCCCAAGGTCTATTGTGTTTACCTTTTTGTCTTTCATCGTAAACATGATAAGCGCATGGCGCATATCAAAATTCTTGGTAAGACTTGCCGCCGTGTCTTTATATGCCTCTATCTCTTTGACCTCGTCGTAGAGTATCACATTGTTGTCATCTACGCCCGTAAATTCAGCCTCGTCATCTCTGAAAATCACGCCGTTGGAAAGCACTTCTTTTGAAACAAGTATGGCAACAACAAGCGCAAAGACCTCAATTACGGCAAAAATGATGCTCATTGTTCCGAACTGCTGGATAAGCTTCACTACGGCAAAAATGCCGTAGCCCAAAACAGCCGCGTCAAGTATGGCAATGATCGCCGTTACAACGGGCGATATGATTCGGATCGTCTTATCTTTCATTTATATCTTCTCTCCTTGAACTTCGTTAATATTTCGCAGTTTTCAAGCGTGAATTCGCGCCCCTGCATATAGGCAAGCATATCGAATCCGCCGCCGAATATGAGCCTGTAGCTGCATAGCGCCTGGCGGTATCTGCCCGCGTTTTTGCCGTATTTGCCGTCGTCCATCAGCGGATGGCCGATATGCGCCATATGCGCCCTTATCTGGTGCGTTCTTCCCGTTATAAGGTCTATATCAACAAGCGATATACCGCCGTAGCTGTCCAGCACGGTGTATTTCGTTATTATCTTTTTTGCGGAGCTGATCTCACTGTCAAACACAGAGACTGTGTTCGTTTTCTCGTTTTTTGTTATGTACGCCGTTAATGTGTCGGAAGCCTTATCAAACGCACCGTAAACAGCGGCAAGGTAGTGCTTTTCAATACGTCTTTCCTTGATCGCAAGGTTCAGCTCTTTAAGCGCCGCCGCGTTTTTAGCCGCAATTATGATTCCGCCGGTATTCCTGTCCAGCCGGTTTGCAAGCGCCGGGGTAAATGAAGAAGCTTCAGGATCCAATTCGCCGTTTTCAAAAAGTCTGCGCTTTACGGAAGAGATAAGCGTATTCACGTATTCGCCGCCGTCCGGATGGCATAAAACGCCCGCCTTTTTGTTTATGAGCAACAGGTTCTTGTCCTCATAAATCACATCAAGCGTTTTGGGGGCGCGCATAAAATCATAATACTTTTCGCGCTCAGCCAAAACATCGTCTTTCAGATAAAGCTCTATCAGATCTCCCGCGTGAACCTCATAGGAAGCCTCGCACCGTTTTTTATTCACTTTTATATTCTTTTTTCTGATCTCTTTAAACATAAGCGATCGCGGCAGGGCGGGGAACTGCTTTAACAGCAGCCTTTCAAGCCGCTGCCCATCGTCGCTTTTGCCAACGGTAAAAGATTTCATATGTCAATTATATATTATTCTTGCCTAATTGTAAATAATTTGTTATATTAAATTCAGTTAAATCGCGCTTATGTTGAAAGACCGGTTTGCATATCTGCGGCTGTTGCCGCGGTGTCTGCTGCCTGTTTTCTGATAAATCATTTTTATATATTGACGGAGGTGCGCTTGTGGAAAAATGGCTTGAACTTGCAATAGAGATACAGAGCCTTGCGCAAAACGGATTAACTTATTCAAACAATCCGTTTGATACCGAAAGGTATGAACGTCTGCGTGAGATTTCTGCGCAAATGCTGAGCATGAAAACCGATTATTCCGTTGAAAAAGTAAAGGATCTGTTTTGTAACGAAACAGGTTATCAGACCCCGAAGCTTGATACGCGCGCCGCCATCTTCAAGGGTGATAAAATATTGCTCGTTCATGAAAATAACGGCACATGGTCCCTGCCGGGCGGTTGGGTAGACGTGCTGGAATCCGTTGGGTCTAATACGGTCAAGGAGGTCAGGGAGGAAACCGGCCTTGACGCCGTTACGGAAAGACTGATCGCCGTTCAGGACAGGAACAAGTATAATAAGCCCGTATACGCCTACGGCGTGTGCAAGATATTTGTGCTTTGTAAAGTGGTTGGCGGCAGCTTTTTGCCAAACCCGGAAACAACGGAGATCGGCTATTTCGCAATTCATGAGCTTCCTTGCCTGTCGGAAGAAAAGGTGAATAAGCAGCAGATAGAGATGTGCTTCGCAGCCGCTGCCGATGAAAATTGGAACGTTTTATTTGACTGATAAAGCAAATCGGCGTATGGATTTAAGTAGAAATTGCATAAAAAGTTTTTATTTATGCCAATAATTTTTAAGAATTACTTTACATTAAAGTGTGGAGTAATTTTTATTTTTATGCTATAATACTATGAATATGTTTATTAAGGAAAAATTTTTATGGACTGCTTTAAACTCGTAAGTGAATATAAACCCACGGGGGATCAGCCGCAGGCGATAGACGCACTCGTCAAGGGCGTTTTGCGCGGAGATAAGGAACAGACGCTGATGGGCGTTACCGGCTCCGGCAAGACCTTTACCATGGCAAATATAATTGAAAGAGTGAACAGACCCACACTTGTGCTTGCGCACAATAAGACGCTTGCCGCCCAGCTCTGCTCGGAGTTCAAGGAGTTCTTTCCGAAGAACGCCGTGGAATACTTTGTATCCTACTATGATTACTATCAGCCGGAGGCATACGTGCCCACAACCGATACGTATATTGAAAAAGACAGCGCTGTGAACGAGGAGATAGACAAGCTGCGCCACAGCGCAACGGCCGCCCTGTCCGAACGGCGTGATGTGATCATTGTTGCTTCCGTTTCCTGTATCTATTCCATAGGCGACCCTATCGATTACCGCAATATGGTCATTTCGCTCAGGAGCGGCGCGCAGTACCCGCGTGACGCGCTCATTGCAAAGCTTGTATCTATTCAGTATGAAAGAAATGATATCAATTTTGTCAGAAATAAATTCCGCGTAAGAGGGGATACCGTAGAGATATTTCCCGCCGGATCCTCCGGCAACGCGATCCGCGTTGAATTTTTCGGCGATGAGATCGACAGGATCGCAGAGATCAATCCGCTTACCGGCAAGGTGGAGGGCATATTATCTCACGCCTGTATCTATCCCGCCTCCCATTATGTTGTGGGGGCAGAAAAAATGAAGATAGCGCTCCAAAAGATTTATGACGAGATGGTAGAGCGCGTGAAGTATTTTGAGGAAAAGGGCAAGCTTATAGAGGCGCAGAGAATCAAAGAGCGCACCATGAACGATATTGAGATGCTTCAGGAGACCGGCTTCTGCAAGGGCATAGAAAATTATTCCGCGGTCATGAGCGGCAGAAAGCCCGGCCAGGCGCCGTTTACGCTGCTGGATTATTTCCCGGATGATTTTTTGCTGTTTTGCGATGAGAGCCATGTTATGCTGCCCCAGGTCAGAGGCATGTACGGCGGCGACCACAGCAGAAAGGCAAGCCTCATTGAATACGGCTTCCGTTTGCCCTCTGCCTTTGATAACCGCCCGCTGATGTTTGATGAGTTTTACGGTAAAGTGAATCAGGTCATATTCACATCGGCAACGCCCGGCGAGTTTGAGAAAGAACATTCAACACAGATCGTGGAGCAGATCATTCGTCCCACCGGCCTGCTTGATCCCGTTGTTACCGTCAAGCCTACGGACGATCAGATGGACGATCTTGTTTCCGAGATCAATCTCAGAACCGAAAGACAGGAGCGTGTGCTTGTAACCACGCTCACCAAAGCCATGGCGGAGGATCTTACTGCGTATCTGGAGGGCTTTGGCATAAAAGTGCGCTATATGCACCATGATATAGACACCATAGAGCGCATGGAGATCATACGCGATCTCAGACTCGGTGAATTTGATGTGCTTGTCGGTATAAACCTCCTGCGAGAGGGGCTTGATATACCCGAAGTATCGCTCGTAGCCATACTTGACGCGGATAAGGAGGGCTTTCTGCGTTCAGAAACTTCGCTTGTGCAGACGATCGGTCGCGCTGCAAGAAACGCAAACGGTGAGGTCATCATGTATGCGGACAGCGTTACCCCCTCCATGGAGCGCGCAATATCGGAAACCGCCCGCCGCCGCACCATACAGCAAAAATATAATGAAGAACACGGCATAACGCCGCAGACCATCAAGAAGAGCGTGCGCGATGTGCTTGAGATCACTTCCAAGGAAAAATTAGAGAACAAAGGCAAAAAGCGCCTGTCAAAACGCGAGCGCGATGCGCTTGTTCAAAAGCTTACGGCAGAGATGAAAGAGGCGGCAAAACTGCTTGAATTTGAGCACGCTGCCTATTTACGAGATAAGATTAATGAGCTTAAAAACCAGTGATAATTACTGAAAGAGGTGATTTTTACGAACAAGAATATAATCGTTAAAGGCGCCAGAGAGCATAATTTAAAAAATATTGACGTAGAGATCCCGCGCGACAGCCTTGTTGTGTTTACCGGTCTTTCCGGTTCCGGTAAATCCAGCCTAGCATTTGATACGATCTATGCAGAGGGGCAGCGCAGGTATGTGGAAAGCCTTTCCTCCTACGCAAGGCAGTTCTTGGGGCAGATGGAAAAGCCCGATGTGGATTATATAGAAGGTCTCAGCCCCGCAATATCCATAGACCAGAAAACAACTTCCAAAAACCCGCGCTCCACAGTCGGCACCGTTACGGAGATCTATGATTATCTGCGTCTGCTCTATGCCAGAATCGGTATTCCGCATTGCCCGGTCTGCGGCAGAGAGATCACGCAGCAGACCGTGGATCAGATCGTAGATCAGATCCTTTCCTATGATGAGGGCACACGTATCCAGATCATGGCGCCTATCGTCCGCGGCAGAAAGGGCGAGTATACAAAAGAGCTGGATGACGCACGTAAATCCGGCTATTCACGAGCGCGCATAGACGGCAGTATTTATGACCTTTTTGAAGAGATTAAGCTGGAGAAGAATAAAAAGCACAATATAGAGATCATTGTGGACAGGCTTGTCGTAAACGATTCCATCAGGAGCAGGCTTGCGGACAGTATTGAGACGGCAACACATCTTTCCAAAGGCATTGTTATCTGTAATATCATGGATAAGGGCGACGAGCTGTTTTCGCTCGATTACGCCTGCCCGGAGCACGGCGTTTCCATAGAGGAAATGAGCCCGCGCATGTTTTCGTTCAACAATCCTTACGGCGCCTGCAAGCGCTGCGCCGGCCTTGGTACGTTTATGGAGATAGATGAAAATCTGATCATCCCGAATAAAAAGCTTTCCATTAATCAGGGCGCGATCAAAGCAAGCGGCTGGAACGTTGCGGACGGCTCTTCCATTGCCAAGATGTACTTTGAGGCGATTGCCGCTGAATACGGCTTTTCGCTGGATATGCCTGTTGAGATGCTTCCCAAGGAGGGCGTCCGCGCTATCCTTTACGGCACAAACGGTAAAAAGATCAAAATGAAGCGCGTAACGGCTTACGGCACGGGTACGTATACAAACGATTTTGAGGGCGTTGTAAATAATCTGAAGCGCCGTTATGACGAATCCAATTCCGAATGGGCAAGGGCAGAGATAGAAAACGTTATGGTCTCCTCCTGCTGCCCGGATTGCGGGGGCGCGCGTCTTTCTCCCGCAAGTCTTTCCGTTACCGTCGGCGGCAAGAATATTTATGAATTCTGCTGCATGTCCATCTCTGAAGAGCTGGATTTCATAAATTCGCTTCAGCTGACGCATAAAGAGCAGCTGATCGGCAATCTGATCATCCGCGAGATCCGGGAAAGGCTCAATTTCCTGAATTCCGTGGGTCTTGATTACCTTTCGCTCGCGCGTGAGGCGGCAACGCTTTCCGGCGGCGAGGCGCAGAGAATACGCCTTGCCACGCAGATCGGCTCCTCCCTTATGGGCGTTCTGTATATTCTTGACGAGCCCTCTATCGGTCTGCACCAGCGTGATAATGATAAGCTCCTCGGCACGCTTCGTCACCTGCGCGATCTCGGCAATACGCTGATCGTTGTTGAGCATGACGAGGATACCATGCGCGCGGCGGATTATATTGTAGATATCGGCCCCGGCGCGGGCGTGCACGGCGGCGAGCTTATCGCGGCAGGCACGGTTGACGATATCATAAACTGCGAAGCTTCCATAACCGGGCAGTATCTCAGCGGTAAAAAATCCATTCCCGTTCCTCTGCAAAGAAGAAAAGGCAACGGCCATAAGCTTACCGTATACGGCGCGGCGGAAAATAATTTGAAAAATATCGATGTGGAGATCCCGCTCGGTAAATTTGTTGCCGTTACGGGCGTTTCCGGCTCCGGCAAATCCAGCCTTGTAAATGAGATCCTTTATAAATATCTTGCAAATGAGCTGAATAACGCAAAAAAACGCCCCGGTAAGTTCAAAAGGATAAAGGGCACGGAATATCTGGATAAGGTCATAGATATAGATCAGTCGCCGATCGGGCGCACACCGCGCTCCAATCCGGCAACCTATACGGGCGTGTTCAATGATATCAGAGAGCTTTTTGCCTCAACGCCGGATGCAAAGATGCGCGGCTATAAGGCAAACCGCTTTTCCTTTAATGTTAAGGGCGGCCGCTGCGAAGCCTGCCAGGGAGACGGCATCGTCAAAATAGAAATGCACTTTCTTGCAGACGTCTATGTGCCGTGCGAGGTCTGCTCGGGCCATAAGTATAATCATGAAACGCTTGAGGTCAAATTCAAGGGCAAGAATATATACGAAGTGCTGGAAATGACGGTTGATGAAGGGCTGGAATTTTTCAAACAGCAGCCCAAGATCTACAGAAAGCTGAAAACCATCTCAGAAGTGGGTCTGGGGTATATCAAGATCGGTCAGCCCGCAACCACGCTTTCCGGCGGCGAGGCGCAGCGCGTCAAGCTCGCAACGGAGCTTATGAAGCGCTCAACAGGTAAAACGATCTATATTTTGGACGAACCCACTACCGGGCTTCACACGGCGGATGTGCACAAGCTTATCCATGTGCTCAACGCGCTTGTGGACAGCGGCAATACCGTCCTTGTGATCGAGCATAATCTGGATGTGATCAAAACAGCGGATCATATCATAGATCTCGGCCCGGAGGGCGGCAAAGGCGGCGGCATGATCGTCGTGACCGGCACGCCGGAGGAGGTCGCCGCGTGCAGCAGCTCCTATACCGGCCAATACCTTGCGCCGATTCTGAAAAAGCAAAAGAACTGAAAAAATCCCGCGTGCTCATAAGTAAACGCGGGATTTTTAATATTTCTATTCAAAAATAGCTTAGGACAGCGGACTTGTCAGTATCACTTTGGCTGTAGTTATCACTGAAACAGTGTTGAATTGAATTCTTACTATTATTTATGCTCTTTTATCCGTTTCAGCGCCGTTTTTTCAAGCCTGCTCACCTGCGCCTGAGAGATGCCTACTTCCTTTGCAACCTCCATCTGCGTTTTGCCCTGCATAAAGCGCAGATACAGTATATTCTGCTCGCGCGGCTCAAGGTTTTTGATCTCGTCTTTTATCATGATCTCGTCAATCCAGTCGCCGTCCGTGCTGTTGTCGCCAACCTGGTCCATAACGTATATCGTGTCGCCGCCGTCATTGTATACCGGCTCGTACAGTGAAATCGGGTCAACGATCGCTTCAAGCGCAAGCACAACCTCGCTTTTTTCCATATCCAGTGCTTTTGCAATCTCTTCTATGGAAGGCTCTTTTTTGTTTTTGTTTATAAGCGCTTCCTTTACCTGCATGGCCTTGTATGCCGTGTCTTTCATGCTGCGGCTCACCCTGATCGGTGAATCATCCCTGAGATAGCGCCTGATTTCGCCTATACACATAGGCACCGCGTAGGTCGAAAATCTTACATTCAGGCTAAGATCAAAATGATCTATGGCTTTTATCAGCCCGATCACACCCACCTGAAACAGATCGTCCATCGTTTCACCGCGGTTTTGAAAGCGCTGAATAACGGAAAGCACCAGCCTTAAATTGCCCTTTATCAGATTCTCCCTCGCTTTTTTATCTCCGGCGCGCGCTTTTTTTAACAGCTCTATCTTTTCGCTCTCCTTAAGCACTTTAATTTCGCTTGTGTTGATCCCGCATATCTCTACCTTGTTGTACTGCATACATAAAACCACCATTCAATTTTTATGTACGCATTTAGTATTGCCGTCCGCCGCCGTCTTTATAAAGATAAAATCAATTTTTCAAAAATAAAGCGGCGCCTCACTTTTGTTTTGTGAGACGCCGTTTCTTCATTTTACTCTGTATGCGCCGGTTGCAACTACCTCGGCTTTTTCAATATAAGGCTCCTTACGGCATTCTTCAATTTTGATCGTCAGGTTATCTGTTACAATGGGTTCAAACACGGCGATTTTTGAGAAACCTATTATCGTTCCTTTAAACAGCTTTTTTCCGTCAGCCAGAATGGAAAATCTTTCTACGCGCTGGGATTTTGTAGTGTCCTCGCTCAGCCTTATCCTGTCCACGCTTTGGCGCGGAAAACTCAGATCGATTTCAAATCCGCCGTCTTTGTCCCTGCGCTTTACTTCTTTTATTACAAGCTGATCCTCTTTTTTCAGCCATTTTCCCATTTCCTTAAGGCGTTTTACATCGCTTTTTGCAAAAAGGCCGTTTTTGTTCGGCGGTATATTCAGTAAAAACAGGGAGTTATTTCCTGCCGAGTTATAATAAATCTTCATCAAATGGTTAAGCGATTTCAGCGATATTCGCTGCAAAGGGTGATAAAACCATCCGAGCCGTATGGAAACGTCCACCTCCGCAGGATACCACATGAATTCGTCAAAATCTTTCAAAAATTCTCTGGAACCCATATCCGGCAGCATTACGTCCTGGCAGCGTTTCTGGAATTTTTTCATATCATCGTCTGTCTGGCAGTTTGCGGCAAAGTTTTGCTGGTCAAATTCAAATTTCGGCACAACATTCCATTCGCTTTCGCGCGTTTTGCCGCTTTCATTGCCGATCCAGCGCACGTCTGGCGCGCAGCCACTCATAACGATGTCCGGCTGCAATTCAACTGCGGTCTTCCATATCCGCTCAAAATCGTATTTCTGCACAGGCTGCCCGTCTGCCTTTGCGCCGCACGCGCCGTCCAGCCACAGCATGAAAATATCGCCGTAGTTTGTAAGCAGTTCGGTCAGCTGCGCTATGTAAAAATCATTGTATTCCGGAGATCCGTAGCATTTTGCATTTCTGTCCCAGGGCGAAAGGTAAACGCCGAATTTCAGCCCGTATTTTTTGCAGCTTTCGCTCACTTCGCGCACAACATCGCCCTTGCCGTTTTTGTATGGGCTGTTTCTTATGCAATGTTCTGTGGTTTTGGTCGGCCAAAGGCAGAAACCGTCATGGTGCTTGCAGGTCAGTATAACGCCTTTCATACCTGCCGCTGCTATCGCTTCACACCATTGATCCGTGTTTTGCTTCTTTGGATCAAAAAGCGTTTCGCTCTCCTTGCCGTTGCCCCATTCCCGGTTTGTAAAGGTGTTGATGCCGTAATGAACAAAGGCGTAATATTTCATATCCTGAATAATAAGCTGGCGCCTGTTCGGCACAACGCTTGTGTAAAGATCGATCCTATCCATAATTTTTGCGCTTGCGCGCCCCTCTCTACTATTTGTGTACGGCAACGGCCGTTACGGATTTATATTGACTCTTTTTCTGTCCGGGTGTTCGCCGCTCCAGCCGCACGGCGGCATGGAACTGATACGCATCATGTCCTCATCGGAAAGTGTAAAAGCGTCAAGATCCATGTTCTGCCTCATACGTTCGGCGTCGGTTGTTTTTACTATAGGCATCACGCCGCGCTGTAAGGCATATTTTATGCAGATCTGTGCAGGGGAGCTGCCGTATTTTTCTGCAAGCCCGCATATCAGTTCGTCGCCCAGCACACGTGTGCGCCCCAGCGGGCTCCATGCCTGCACAAGTATGCCGTTTTTCCGGCAGTATGAAACGGTTGCCTCCTGCGTGTGCCTAGGGTGAAACTCTATCTGGTCAATAGCCGGTGTTATATCACAGTTATCCATTATGTTCTGTAAGTGATGCGGCAAAAAATTGCTGACGCCTATGGCTTTTACGAAGCCTTGCCTGTAAAGATACTCAAGCGCGCGCCATGTTTCAATATCCAGCTCGCGCCAGTTGTCATATCCCGGTTCGGGAAGAGGCCAGTGTATAAGATACAGATCTATATAGTCCGTGCCAAGCCTTTTTAAAGATGCCTGAAATGCTGCAATAGCCTTGTCGTAGCCCATTTCGCTCTTCCAAAGCTTTGTGCAGATCTGAAAATTTTCCCGCGCAATACCGCTTTCGGCGATCGCGTCCGCAATATATTCTTCCGTGCCGTAAAAGGAAGCCGTGTCAAAATATCTGTAGCCGGCTTTGATCGCGTCAAGAACCGCGTTGCGTCCGTTCTCCGCAGCTTTGTAAGTACCGTATGCCGCAGGGGGCAAGCACAGTCCGTTGTTCAGTTTGAAGAGATTATCCATACTATCACCTTGTATTTCATTATAATAAAGGCAGTATAAAATTACAATATTAAAAAAATAAAATTATATATAAATAGTTCTTGACTTAAAGCCAAATCAGTGATATTATATCTAAGTCAAAGATTTGGGCCATTAGCTCAGTTGGTTAGAGCTCCCGGCTCATAACCGGTAGGTCCGGGGTTCGAGTCCCTGATGGCCCACCAAATCTTTAGGGGTATAGCTCAGTTGGTAGAGCAGCGGTCTCCAAAACCGCGTGCCGAGGGTTCAAGTCCTTCTGCCCCTGCCATAAAAAAAGCCTTTATTTAAGCCAAATTCGGCTAAATAAAGGCTTTTTTCTTTATGTAAATTTCACTTGTTTGTAATACTAAATTTAACAAATTTTCCGTCTGGTTTTGTTTTTTTCACATTTTTCCGTTCACTACAGCATCAAAAAAGCATCATAATTATAAAGTATTTATATAATGTTGTATTTTGTAAAAAATATGTTATTATATTTATATGAATAACATTATATACTGCTATATTGTATGAGGAAAGTCAATGGAAAAAATTGTAAAAACAGGTATGAAAATTGATTTACATATTCATTCAAGTAAATCAGTACATAAAGACGGTAAAAAAGTTAGATATAATACCATTAGCAATATTGGGATATTGATAGATAAGTTAAATCAGCAATGCGTTAATATATGTTCAATAACTGATCACGATGTTTTCTCTTATGAAATGTACCAGGCCCTGAAAAAAGCTGAAAAAGAAGATAACTCTATAAAAAAAGTTTTGCCTGGTATAGAGTTTTCAGTTAATTTTAAAGATGATAACTCGAATGAAAAAACTGTACATGTTATTTGTATATTTGATGATGCTGATGATAACAAAATTAAAGAATTAGAAACTATAATTAATTTAGAAAGGCCAAATTCTAACGGCGCTTATAGTGAAGAAAAATTTTTAGATTTATTGCGAAAAATTGATATCAATACCATCTTGATTGCACATCAAAAAAACACTCTGTCAAGTAAGAATGCCAAGAAAAATGATGTACAATCATTAGGCGAAAATAAATTTTTAGAATTTGTATATTCTGATTATTTTGAAGCATTCGAATTTAAGAATAAGCGCAATGAAATTCTTAATAAAAATTATTTGCTACAAAATAATATCGAAAAAAAAGTTAGCTTTGTTACTGGCACAGATTGCCACGATTGGAATGTATATCCACATGAAGATAAATTCGACAAAACTGAAAATTTTCCATATACTTTTGCAAAATGTTTACCAACATTTAGAGGCCTAGTAATGGCAATGACTGATAATCTACGACTTAAACGAGTTAATAGTTTTTTTAATGTTGACAAAGTAGCGCTTGATTATATAAATGTTATCTCTAATGGTCAAAAAATGCAAATTCCTCTTTCGAGAGGAATCAATGTTATAATAGGTGATAATTCTGTTGGAAAATCAATGTTACTTCACGCTCTAACAGGATATTCAAAAATTTCTACAAATAAAGTTTTGATTAAAGGATATAAAAAGTATTTAAAAAACAGTAATTTAGAAATACCAGTGCAATTAAATGACGACGATATTTTTTATTTCGACATGCAAGGAGAAGTTAGAAAAAAATTTGAAGAGAACATATTAAATACAACCGAGTTTTTAAAACCAAATTTTCCTAAATGTATTGATTCTGCGCCTTATAAAGCAATTTTGAAAAATGAGGTTAATAGATTAATTGAGTATTTGAGTAAAAAGTTCCTTTTACAGGAAACTACAAAAAAACTAAATGGATTTAATATTGTTGTGACGGATGGACCTTCTCAAAGCTTAACATTTATAAAGAATCTAAGGAAATTAAAAAATGATACTAATTCTATAAATTCAATTATTACTAAATTTTCCGAATTAATTATACTGATTGATGAAACCCTAAAATTAACATTAGATGAAGAGGACAAATTGTATTTAAAAGAACAAAAAAATAAAATAGAAGTTCTATACAATAAATACAAAAATAAATTAAGTGATATTAATAATGAAAACGAACGGATAGAGTTGGTAGCACAAACAATTGATAAAATAGCGCGACGGCATTCAAAAAGTATTACTGATTATCAAAAAAGGGAGTCAGCATTTTCTGATACCACTAGTTCTTTAAAAGACAATCTTATTTCAATTATAAAATCTGAAAAAAATATAGAAACATATACTCCAAACATTCCAACTATAAACATAAAAGCGAATAGTAACAGAATTCATGACTACGAATTTGTTTCAAAATTTCGAATTGATGAAATAAATATAGATTACTTTAATGAGTGTATAAATAAAGTATTCAAAGCTCATAAAAAATATAATTGGGAAGATATAGATGAGAAAAAGTTAAACAATTTACTTTTAAGATTTGACAATAATGAGCCTATTTTAGAATTTTTTAAGAGAGTTTTAAATGATCAGATAGATAAGGATTTCGAACCAAAGTATTCTATTATTAGTAAAGGAATGGATAAATCAACTGAACTTTCATCAGGTTTTAATTCAAAAATATATTTTGATTTATTGTCATATGAAACGACTAGAAATGGAGTGTATATAATTGATCAACCAGAAGATAATGTTTCTCAGCCAGCAATTAAATCGTATTTGTTGGAATATTTTAAAAATATGGGAGAAAATAGGCAAGTGATTTTAGTCACTCACAATCCTCAATTCATTGTAAACCTTGATGTAGATAATTTAATATTTATGTCAAAGCAAAACAATTATATTGTGATAAAATCTGGTGCATTAGAGTACGAAAACGAAGACTATAGTATTCTTGATATTGTTGCTACAAATGTCGATGGGGGCTTGGATTCAATTAGAAAGAGGTGGAAGCGATATGAAAAGGCAAGTAGTATTTAAACAAGATATAGATAGATATATATTGGTTGAAGATTCGAAAGTTATTTTTGAAATAATAATTCAAAACTTAAAATTTGATTCTGCCAAATTTTATGAAGGCGTATACAAAAACAAAAATGTTTTAATTGAATTGACAGACGGATTAAATAATCAGTCTGACAGAATCGGTAAGTACGTGTTTGATTGGTTGAACGAAATTATATCGGCAATTAATACAGAATTTCTTGAAGCAAGTAATAGTTTGCTCGAAGAATCAAATTCGAATAAAGTTATACCGCTATATGATCTATCTGTCTGTGCAGGTAACGGAATTTATATCGATGGAAATGTTGATTATGAAAATTTTTCTACAACTATTCAAGAGGCTGATTATGCTCTCAAGATTAACGGAAAAAGCATGGAGCCAACGATTATGGATGGAAGTATTGTTTTAGTGCAAAAAACTGAAGAATACAGTGATGGTGATATTGTTATTGTTAATTATAATGGAGACTCAATGTGCAAAAGATATAAAAAAATTTCTCGAGGTTATAATTTGGTTCCAGATAATTCAAATGGAAATTTTAGGACTATTAACAATAGGCAAATTAAAGATTGTTATTTTCAAGGAAAAGTTGTAAAAGTATTAAATAATAAATGATGTGATTACAGTTTTATAATCTATGTTAGACCTTTTTATATCTCAAACCCATTAGTAATGCCGTTAAGCAAATCATCATTTCTCTTTACATAATACATTTCGGTAATATCGGAAGTAGAGTGACCGAGAAGGTCGGCAACTTGTCTTGGAGTTAGAGCTTTGATAGTACCGTCAGGTTGCCGGATCCCGTTTACAAGATTTGTGGCGAATGTGTGGCGCAGGCTGTGTAAGCCCTTGCGCTCGATTCCTGCCGCTTTCAGTATGCGGTAGTATCTTTTTCTGAAGTTTGACGGTTTCGTGAAGTTTCCGTTTTCATCGCAGACGAGAGGGGAGTCCTCACCAAAGTAGAACTCCTCTCTTAATTTTTTTATCATTTCAATCGCAGTTGAGTTTAGCGGTACAATTCGTCTGCTTGATGCAGTCTTGAGTTTACCAACGGCGATTTCTCTGCCTGGTTGTTTTTCAGTGCCTACTCGTTTACCTACTTCTTTAACACCACGCTGAATGCGCATAACCTTGTTTTCTAAGTCTATATCGCCATTGTGAAGCCCAAGCATTTCTGCCGTGCGCAGTCCTGTGTTAAGCATTAGTATGTAAGCTGCTGATTGTTGATAAAACGGTTTGCCGGTACCCCAAGTTTTGAAACATTCTTTCTTGAATTTTTCTATTTCTTCAGGTGTGAATATAGTAATAGTTTCACTTGCTGGGAGCACTTCTTTGCCTTGATTTGCGTAGAAGTTTGCTTTCTTTATAACACCTACGCTGCGCATTGGATTTTTAAACAGTATTTCTTCCTGCTCAAGATATCGGAAGTATTCGTTGAGCAGATTATATGTTTTCTTAACTGTGGAGAATGCATAACCTTTTTCAGTCAGCGTGTTGATAAGTGTTTTTATGTCAACAGCAGTTATGTCCGATATGATTTTGTCACCAATGTAAGGTGCTATTTGATTGTTCAGCAGTTGCTCTAATCTGTCATATGAAACTCTTTCTACTGACGGATACTTAAATACTTTGAGATAATTATACATACTGTCTTTGAGCCGTTTATTGCTCTCGTTGTGCTCTGATATTTCTTTATTGAATTTGGAAATGTATTTGGTGATCTTTTTATTTACTTCAGCTTTGGTGGTGCCTGAAAAACTTTTTCGTTTTCTCTCACCAACTTCGTTCATATACCAAACTACACCGCCCCAGCGGTTGTCAGTTCTTTTGAATATATTTCCGTTTGTAAGTAATTTTTTCTGCATATTATCACTCTCCTTGCAGGACAAACACTACCACAAAAGGTAGTGTTTATCCAGATAATTATTTCTCTGTCTGCAAATTAATCCATTCAATAAATTTATCTCTAGGTACAATTATTCGTCCGCCTACAGTCATTGAAGGAAAACTCTTTGTGTGTGATAATTCATAAGCACTTGTTTTAGAAATTCCAAGCACTTCTGCCGCTTCAGGAACTGACAGCATTAACGGTAACTCATCAAATGATTTATATTTACTTTCCATATTAATCACCATAGCCTTTCAGACTACAAAAATAAATTAAAATTATTAACGCCTTACTGTAGCCTAATAAGGCGCTAATGGTGATTACAGCCATCTCAAAATTATGCCATGGGCAAATTTTGAGGGCAATATAATCCGGATTAGTGTGAATTTTCACACTAATCTCCTTTCAGCCTGCCAACAAATGTCGGCAGGCATTTATTTTTTTTTACATACTCATAGTGTAATCATAATCATCGTATTCTTCATAACCTGAAGTCTTTTGTCCTTTAGCAAGACGCTTTTTGATACTATTTTTAGATAACTTGTATCTTTTTCTTGTGTATCTTCTGTTGTTTGTATTTAGAAGGTCTGCGAAGTTACCCATAAAATTAATGCTCCAAGTGATAAGACTTGCATTGCTGTCAGTGCCCAGTTGATTATCCTTTGCTTGAGCAGTGTGTCTTTCATATGCTCTTTCTCCAAAGAAAGACTGTTCGAAAAATCTTCTTTCACTCTCCCAGCCTGTAAGGATATCTCCTGCATTGTTTCCTTGGTTTCGTCCTTCAGTACGTTGGTCTGTCTTATGACTGACTTGTTGAAATCCGATTCTATCGCTTTCATAACTTTGCTGTGTTTCTTCGTTATTGAGCCTAGCTTCTCTATGTAGGTTTGCATATTCTCCGTCTGATTGTTTATCAAACCTGCCATCTGTTCTGTTGTAATCATTGTCTGAAGTATGTCCTGTTGCTGTTCCATTATTGATATTTGGTGTGCCAGCAGACTGATAAGGCTTTTCCAGTTCTCTTCTGTTATCACTGCGCAGGTCTGAGGTGTTTGTGCCTGTCTCATCATATCCTTCATTTCTTCGAAGGAATTCTTTCCGTTTTGTGAATTCATTTTCCATTGCTCCTTTCAAATATTTATCTTCGTGCAGTTTAAAATCT
>URED01000038.1 GCA_900546785.1 uncultured Oscillospiraceae bacterium
TCATATTCAATGCATTTTACTGTTCCGTCCTGAAACTGCTCATAATGCAAATTATCCTCACCTTTGAAGATGACGGTATCATTTTTAATATCCTTGGGTTTCAATTTGCCTTCTTTTACCATTTGCTGCTTTTGGGCACGAATACGCTCCAAGAGAAGCGAAGCCGGCTCGTCATTTGGATCTTGTGAGACAAGCTTACCACGGATAGCAAGGTCGAGGATTTTCTCTCTTAACGCTTTCGTATCGATCATAAGTCAATTCCTCCAAGCATCTCTTGAAGCTTTGCAACTGCTTCGCTGATAGTAGATGCTTTCTCTTGCATTTCGGAAAGGATCTCTTTAATGGAACGGTTATCTTTTTCTGATAAGTCGATCCACTTGAAATCAAGTTTTAATTGGTCACGGGAATACACTTCATCAGCAGTGAACTTACGCCATCTGCCGTTTGGGTTTTCTTTAGAATAAGTTTGCACTCTGTCTTCCATATGACCGGAACAATAGCAATTTACAAAATCGTCAAGATGTTCTCTTGTCATTGGTTTGGTAGCCATAGTGTGCTTTATACCTGTTCTGTAATCATAAACCCAAATATCCTTTGTTTCTGAACCTTTTTCAAAGAAAAGGACATTCGTTTTAACACCGCCTGCATAAAAAATACCGGTTGGCAGTCTGAGAATAGTATGTAAATTAAAATCTTTTAAGAGTGTTTCACGCACCTTTGCAGTGGCGTTGCCGTCGGTCAGCACATTGTCAGGTAAAACGACTCCAACCCTGCCGCCTGTTTTAACAATGGACATAATATGCTGTAAGAAATTGACCTGATTATCGGATGTTTTAATAAACTCCGGTCTGTTTGCCGCAACTTCAACGCTGCCCTGAGGTCTTGTGCCAAAAGGCGGATTTGCCAGAATGACATCATACATTTTATCTGAAGTATCCAGCAACGAGTCCTGACAAACGATAGGGCTTTTTTGCGTGCCAATATCATGCAAATAAAGATTCATTGAAGCAAGAGTAACAACAAGCGGTGTGTTATCTGCGCCAAATAACGCATTGTTTTTCAAAAAGTTTTGCTTTTCAATGTCCTTGCTTTGAGGTTTCATATGTTCATAAGCGGCAAGAAGAAATCCGCCTGTTCCACAAGCCGGATCTGCAACAGTTTCTCCAATCTTAGGATCAATCACATCAACCATTGCCTTAATCAAAGCACGAGGGGTAAAGTACTGACCGGCGCCGCTCTTTTTATCCTGCCCGTTCTTTTCAAGGATGGATTCATAAATGGCTCCCTTAAAATCGCCCTCCATCATATACCAGTTTTCGCTTGCCACCATTTTTATGACTTTTGCAAGATGAACGGGACTGTCAATTTTGTTGGAAGCTTTGGTGAATATTGTGCCGATTAAGCCTGAATCATCTGCAAGTTCTTTAAGGATTTCTTCATATTTTTCAACAAGATCAGAACCATTCAGGTCAACAAGGTCTTTCCATTTACATCCTTCAGGCAAAGAACTTCCGAGACCGAGGTCTTCTTTTTCATTATCCATTTTGAGGAAGAGAATGTAAGTAAGTTGGGTAATATAGTCAGTATATCCTACGCCTGCTGCTGCAAGCACACCTGCAATATCCCATACTTTTTTAAGTAAGGTTGATTTGCTTTTTGTTTGTATATTCGCCATAATATTAAGCCGCCTTTAAAATGAATTTGGATAGTTTGATCATTTCTGCTGATAAAGTAGGGGCACCGAAACTGATAATTGCTTTTCGCCAAAGATCTGTATCAACAGCGTTGAGTTCCGTTGCATTAATATAACCGTCATTTATAATATAATCTGCGATCTGCTTCATAATTTCCTGTTGATCGGGAGTAAGCCTTCGTTGATTTTGTCCGCAGTATAGAGTGAATCTCTGAGAATAACCCTTAAGCAAACTTCTAAGGTTACTGCTTTTCTTATAAGCAAAACGAACAAGCTGAATCAAATGGGTAAGCGCATTCATATTCTGCTTCTTATCCAATTCTTCCACATTCCCGTTCATATCCAGCAATTTATAATTACTCCATATAGTATACGGTTTAAACAAGCGATTTTCTGAAAGCAGCTTATCCTGCAATTCTATAAGCATGGAATGTGTGACAATGGTATCTTCTGAATTATATATGATGCGTAAAGCCTCGATTTTATCGGCATTTTCATTCAAATATTTTTCAAAGGATTCTATGAAAGATTTTGCTGTTTCTTTTGAAAAGCCTTTGTATATAACTTCATCTTTATCTGGTGCAACAACGAAATATCCCCTATGCATCTCAATGAGTTTTTTTCTAGCCTCAATATTTGAAATCAGGCAATGAATTAAGTTTTTTCTTTCTAAATTAGGTTCAGAAATATTGATGTATTCAGGAAGATTTCCTTTTGAAAATGCTTTATTTATTGTGTTTGCTAATGTTTTAGGTGCAAAGCCAAAGTCCGAAATGAAAATGCTTAAATGCCTGCCAAACAAAGGATTATCCTCATACCGATTATTAATTGTTGCACAGTAATCTCTTAGCAATGCAAGATTGTCATCATTTACTTCTCCGTGTGCAAGATGCTCGAGCAGCTGATCAAGCTTAAGAGTTTTATTCCCACCGTTGCCATTTGTTGTACCGGTAGGTTTTGGTATAGTTTTGTCGTGCTCAGTGACTCCGACAGCATCTACGATATAAAAACACTCTTTCGTTGTAGCGTTAGGTGTAACTTCTTTTAATTTATCATCATTGATAACACGGCAGCCTCTGCCTTTCATCTGCGTATACAGCACCTCTGATTGTACATCATTCATAAAGAACACAACTTCCAAAGGCTTTACATCGGTTCCGGTTGCTACAAGAGTAACTGTTACCGCAATGCGAAAATCCTTTTCGGTTCTTAAATCACGAATAAGTGCATTGGAGTCACCGGCAGAATAAGTAATCTTCTGCACAAATTTTGCAGGCACTTCGCCACCTTCAAATTTTTCCTTAAAAACTTCTTTAACTACATTTACAATTTGTGTGGCATGATTATCATCTTTTGCAAAAATGAGAGTCTTTGGAATGTACCTCCAATTTTCTTCTCTATCAGGATATAAATCTGTATAGATTGACTCCATATATGCTGTAATGACTTCTCTCATTTGACTTGGATTGATAACAGAACGATTTAACTGTTTTGTGCCGTAATCTACTCTTTCTTCAGCAACATATTCTGGCAGTTCAGCACCGTCTTTTGACATATCTTTTACGATATCTCCTGCATTAATAGAGCCGCCGTGTTCCGTAATATTGGTTTTTATTCTGTAAACCCTTGCAGGAACATTGACGCCGTCAACAACAGAGTCGTCATAAGTATATTCTTCAATTGTATTTTTGTTGAAAAACGCAAAAGCTTCTGGTGTAGGAGTAGCCGTTAATCCTAATATTTTTGCATCTTTAAAATAATTAAGTACTCTTTGCCACTTGCCGTAAATTGAACGATGACATTCATCAATTATGATAAATTGGAAATAATCTGGTGGCAGTTTTAAGTCATCTCCCAATTCTATTTCTGGCTCTGACTTTTCATTATCAGAAAAGCTAAACTGTTTTTCATCCTCTTTATCCTCGTTATCCTCAGCTAATTTTTGCCCAGTCAAAACAGCAAAAAGTTTTTGAATGGTGGAAATGATTATATCTCCACCGATATCCTCATTGCTTTTTAACCGATTAATTTGATAAAGTAGGGTCATTGGTTGTTGCTTTTCTGTACGGTCAAAAAGGCTAAACTCAGTTTCAGTCTGTCTTGCAAGATTGTTTCGGTCAACGAGAAATAAGACTCTCTTTGTGGGGGTATAATTTAGCAATCGATATGCTGCAAGGCATGCCAAATATGTTTTGCCGGAACCGGTAGCAAGAACAGCAAGTGCTTTTTTCTGACCTGTTTTAAAGGTCTTTTCAAGAGCGACCTCTGCCTCGTACTGACAATCACGCAAACCCTGTTTTTCAATTCTTGGCAACGCACCGTATTCAGACTTCTTTCCGATTATTTGCAACATTTTTTTAGGGGAATGCATTTCGGTTAATTCAACATAATCTCCGTCAGGATCAGTAAGCATATTTTTAAAATATATTTTATTTCCATTTGCAAGATAAACTAGCGGAATCTGCCCGTCAAACCATAAAGGATACCAGCTTTGTGGATTTATAGAATAGGCTTCAGCCTGTGCTGCAACAATATCGCCCAGATCGTTATCTTCTTTTTTTGCTTCAACAACAGCAATGGCTCTATCATCTACAAAAAGCAAATAGTCGCTTTCTTTGTTTCCCTGCATTAAAGCTTCTTTAACTGCCAATGCGTTTGATGGAATATACTCATCACGGGAAACAATATCCCATCCTGCGTTTTTCAATTGTTTATCTATCTTAATTCTTGCTTTTTCTTCTGGTAGCATATTAAAACCTTCTTAAATATAAGTATAAGTTCTTGATAGCACTAATTATGAGAAGTTGTATATTAATAATACCACAGCAACTGTTTAAATACAATAAATGTTATTATTTTGATTTAATAGTTCAAATATTTGTATTACAAATAAGCTACAAGTTAAAATTCACACATATGATAACATTTTTCTTGCAACAGAAAAAATATGTTATAGATTTTGATTTTAACAATCAGCAAACCGATATTGTTGCAAAACTGATAGAAACAAAGAGTAATGAGAAAATTACTTACCGAGAGTTTACTGGTATATAAGCACAAAAAATCTGCTGTCAAAAAAGTTGAGATTGAATAGCAGATTTTATCAATTAACAAATACTTATTCTTATTTAAGAATTAATTCAAAAAATGTAGAATCTATTGTGACTTTACAAAGAAAATAATATAGAATTAAAGCCACTAGTTTACCAGCGGTTTTAATTCGTTTCAGTCAATATTTTTACTGCTAACTTGAATCCAATTTCAAATGCTTGACATTCAACAACAGAGGTATACTCATCGGAACATAATATATATTTTTCAAATTCATCAAGTTCTTTATTCTTAAGTTTAGATTTTAAATAATCTTGATGCCTTGCCATTAGTTTAACTAATTCCTGTTCCTTGTCAGTAATAACCTTGTCTTCACTTGGTTTAATATTTCCATACCATAATTCCTGTAGTGTTGTCATAAATAATCAACTCCCTTGCAGCAACACAACATACCACAAAGGAGTTTGAATATCCAGATAATTATTTGTCCTCTTCGCATTCAGACAAAACAATGTGGCAATCCATGTATTAGATAATCTTCTCAAATATTTTTTACTACCATCAACTAAACAGTTACCACACAAGCAAATAATGAATAAGAACAAAGCGATTTTAATACTGCAATAAGAAATAATGAACTATTGCAAACATATTTCTCTAATCATATAATATGTTTAATTTAAGTAAAAGCTTAGGTGTTTAAAACATTAACACAAAAACTTTAACTATTTTAAAAATATGTTTTTAATTTTCTCAAGGAGATTTAAAATTATGGATGACTTTAATTATCTTTACCATTACACAAATATCGAAACACTCGCTCTTATATTAAAAAATCAAACAATCCGTTTTAATTCCCTTGATAAAATGGATGATTTACAAGAGCAACAAACAGCAGACATAAAAAACATTGGACAATTTTGTTATATAAGTTCTTGGACTGATGATTCTACAGAGAGTATACCAATGTGGAATATGTATGCTTCATTAAATTTTGGTGTACGAATCAAACTTCGCCAAAATCCTTTTAAGATATATGACAATACTACCGAAGATTTTTCCAAAGTTCTAGGGTTCACTGTTACTGATAACTCAAATGGCAAGCCATTACAAAGCATTATCCCTTTGACAGAAATGTTTACTAAAGGCTTTTTCTCTGTCCAAGCAATGGATATGCAACTACTTTATAAGGTTGAATATACAAATGAAACAAATAAACTTTATCCACAAATATTAAAAGAAGATGGAGATCATTTCACGATAGTTTTAGGTGAACTCGGAAAATATAAAAACTTACATTGGAGCTTCCAGAAAGAATGGCGATACATATTAAATGTACTTCCACTAAATTTAGACCAAGCTGTAGAAAAATCAATGCTTGATTTTCAAATCATTGCAAATAAAATGAAAGAAGGCTTAGAGAAACAACCTTTTTCGTATTACGATATGCGTATATCTGACGAAGCATTTGCGGATATGGAAATCACTTTAAGTCCCCGTATAAGTGCAGGAAGCAGAATTATTGTTGAAAGCCTAATTGAAAAATATAATCCTGTTGCTAAATTGAATGAAAGTCGATTAGTTGGGTTAATCTAAACAATAATAACCACCCTTTAAACGGGTGGTTATCATTTATTTTATACTAATACTATTCCAGAGTGAACTGGAAATAAAGGATCTTTCTGGGTGATTGAAAGCAGACGACTTGCTGCTCCATCAGGATGATTTCTTCCTGATTCCCACGCTTCTACAGTTTTAACCGATACTCCCATATATTTTGCGAAAACCACTTGTGTCATACCAGTATTATTTCTAATTCTTTTTATTTCACTAGGTTCAAATCTTGCAACAGGTTCAATAGTCAATTTTGAGGTTTTGGCACTTAAATTACCTTTTTCAAACTCTATAGCTTCATTTAATCCCATTTTGATTTCATCAAAAATAGCCATATTAACCCTCCTTATCTAAACTTTCTTCAAGTTGAGACTCAAGAATCTTGATCAATTGTTTAATTTCATTTCTTTCGTCTTTTGTTAAATTATCCTTTTCATTTTTAGGATATGCAGTAATTAAATAAATTTTCTCATAAACCTCAAAATCTACATAAATTACTCTAACACCTCCACTTTTTCCACGGTGTTCAAATGCAAATCTCATTTTACGAACACCGCCTGTGCCTTTCATAACATCTCCTGTTTTCGGATCAGCAACAAGTTCTTCTTCAAGTCTCTTTAAATCCTTATCAGTTAATCCTAATAATTTCCACTTTTTTTGAAATATTGGAAGCTCTACAAATTCTCTTGTCATTTAAAATACCTCTTACTTCATCTTTATTATACCCTATTAAATAGGGTGTGTCAATGTTTTTTTTACATTCTAAGTATAACATAAAGTTGTTTCAATTTCTGCGTGTTGCTTTAAAGAAATTACCATATTGCTTACAAAAAGAAAAAATGATATAATTCTTTATACATTAAATTTTCAGGAATTTATTAAATGGAATTATTGGTTGTTTTATTATTTATAGTTTTTGTAATATTAACTGTAATCATTTCGTCCGTATTATCTAAAAAGAGAACCGAACGAGATATTACTATTGCAGGGAAACAGGGAGAGGAGCGTACTGCTTACCTACTCAATTCATTACCTGAAAACTACAAGCTGATAAGAAACGCAGTTATAAATCACGAGGGTCGCAAAAGCGAGATTGACAACATTGTAGTGGGAAACACTGGTGTATTTATTATTGAAACTAAAAACCAAAAGGGTCATATTGTTGGTGATTGTCAAGAACGGGATTGGACACAGCATAAAGTAGGACGAGGCGGTACTCCCTATTGTAAGGATTTCTACAATCCCACAAAGCAGGTTGCAACTCACATCTACAGACTTAAAGGCATTTTCAGACAAAACAAGGTTAGAGTATTTATTAACGGCGCAGTATATTTTTCTAATCCAGAAACATATGTCAGCATTGTAAATACAAGAGAAGATATTCCCGTATTTAACTACTATAATCAAGATGAATTATTAAAATACATTCTCAATCGTGACAAAATCTTAACTGATGAACAATTAGAACATATTGTAAAAATCATCGAAGAGAATGACAACCATAGCATTTGATTAACATTTGCTATGGCTGTTGAGTTATCGGTCATATTTTTAATTTTTGTATTTTTTACAAGATTGATGACAAGGTGAAGCGCTGAGGCTGTTGACGGACAGGATGGACAGCAAGAATTTCTACGCATTTAACCCTGCTTTTGACGGCAAGGGGCTTAACACAAAGAAATGAAAATTTGCATACTCTGCGGCAGCCGTATCATACGGCTGCTTTTTTTGCAGCCGTTTTCTGACGATGACCCATAAGGAAAGAAACAAACCATAAGGGGTCGCCAAAGCAATTAAAATGATTTCAGCTTGTGTGAAAGGGAGATTTTTGGTACCGTAAGCCCGGGTATTCATATTGATTTAGTACATATTCATGATCCGGCTTTACAAAATCCGTGCCGAACATTATAATAAAATCAATACTGCTGCTGACGGGAGTGAGCGCGTGAGACCGAATGAAAGCAAAACGCCGACGCATATTAAAATTCGCGGCGGACACGTACATAATTTAAAAAATATCGATGTGGATATTCCGCTTAACAGAATAGTTGGCATAGCGGGAGTATCCGGATCCGGAAAATCATCGCTGGCGCTCGGCATTCTATATGCGGAGGGCTCAAGGCGGTATTTGGAATCCCTTTCAACTTATACAAGGCGGCGCATGACCCAGGCAGAAAAAGCGCAGGTAGACGAAGTGCTTTATGTGCCTGCGGCGCTTGCGTTGCGCCAAAGGCCGGGCGTTCCCGGCATACGCAGCACATTCGGAACAGGAACGGAACTGCTGAACAGCCTGCGCCTGATGTTTTCAAGACTGGCAAGCCACAGATGCCCCAACGGGCACTATGTTGAACCGTCACTTAACGTAGCGGCAGGGCTTGAACTGGTATGCCCGGAATGCGGCGAGCATTTTTTTGCGCCGGGCGCCGAGGAGCTTGCCTTTAACAGCCAGGGCGCGTGCAGAAAATGCGACGGCACCGGGATCGTGCGCATCGTTGACGAATCCACGCTTGTGCCGGATGAGAGCCTGACGATAGACGAAGGCGCTGTTGCGCCGTGGCAGACGCTGATGTGGTCGCTTATGAAAGACATTGCCCGCGAGATGGGCGTTCGAACGGACGTGCCTTTTAAAGAACTGACTCAAAAGGAACGAAACATCGTTTTTCACGGCCCGGCAGAAAAGAAGCATATCGTATACCAAAATAAGACAAGCGGCGCGGCGGGAGACATGGATTTTACCTATTTCAACGCCACATACACCGTCCAAAATGCGCTTTCAAAAGTAAAAGACGAAAAAGGCATGAAGCGGGTAGAAAAATTTTTAAGGCAGGACATATGCCCGGACTGCGGCGGCACAAGGCTTTCCGAAGCCGCACGAGCGCCGAAACTGCGCGGCATATCCCTTGCGGACGCCTGCAAAATGACGCTTTCGGAGCTGACCGAATGGGTAAAAGGCGTGCCTGCATCCCTGCCGCAGGAGATGCGCCCCATGGCGCAAAGCATCTGTGATTCCTTTCAGGGTGCGGCAAAGCGGCTGACTGATCTTGGGCTGTCTTATCTCACGCTTGACCGTGCGGCGTCAACGCTTTCCACGGGAGAACGCCAGCGTATGCAGCTTGCGAGAGCTGTGCGCAACCGCACCACGGGCGTGCTCTATGTATTGGACGAGCCGTCCATCGGGCTACACCCCTCAAATATGGAAGGGCTGACAGGCGTTATGAACGACCTGCTTTCAGACGGCAACACCGTTATTCTGGTTGACCACGATATAAATGTGCTGAAAGAGGCGGACTGGCTGATAGAACTCGGCCCGGGCGCGGGCGCAGACGGAGGAACGGTCATAGCCGAGGGAAGCATAGACGATATAAAGAAATCTCCCGGTTCTAAAATAGCGGGATTTCTGACCGGCGATAAAGTAATCCGTATCGGGAACCATATTCCGGCAGAAAACATGTTTGCGCTTGGCACGATACATCTTTCCACCTCCGAGATACACACGGTAAAGCCGCTGGAGGTTGATATTCCCAAAGGACGAATGACCGCAGTAACCGGCGTATCCGGCTCAGGGAAGACAACGATGGTGCTGGAAAGCCTGATACCCGCACTTGAAGCGGATATTAAAGGCATCGCGCTGCCGAGCCACGTAAAGCACGTATCTGCAAACGGCATACAGCAGGTAAAACTGATAGACGCCACGCCGATCGGCATAAACGTGCGCTCCACGGTTGCCACCTATGCCGACGTGCACGATGAACTGCGCAAGATATATGCCAAGACCGATGATGCGAGATCAAAAGGATATAAGGCGGGCGACTTTTCCTACAACACGGGAAAACTGCGCTGCCCCGTATGCGACGGCACAGGAACGATCAGCCTTGATGTGCAGTTTTTACCCGATGTGGATATCCCCTGCCCCGAATGCTGCGGTGCAAGATATTCCAAAGACGCGGGACTGATACGCAGATACCCCAAAAATTCGGAAAGCGGGTACACACTGCCCGAACTCATGGATATGAGCGTGGACGAGGCGCTGGCGGCATGTGACGATTTGCCGAAAGTGAAGCGCAAACTACAGGTGCTGCATGATCTGGGGCTTGGATATCTGACGCTCGGAGAGGAAACGCCGAGCCTTTCCGGCGGCGAGGCACAAAGGCTGAAGCTGGCAAGCGAAATGGGAAAAGGCCAATCCGACAGCATATTTGTGTTTGACGAACCTACGATAGGGCTGCACCCGCTGGACGTGGAAACACTGCTTAAAGTTTTTAAAGGGCTGATAGACAGCGGCGCAACCGTTATCGTAATAGAACATGACCTTGACGTGATCCGAAACGCTGATTATGTGATAGATATGGGCCCGGGTGGAGGCGCCGAAGGCGGCAGGATCGTAGCGCACGGCACACCGGAAGAGATATGCGAATGCGAAGAGAGCAAAACGGGATATTATCTGAAACAATACATGCAAAAATCCGAATAGAAGAGCAAAGATTTACAGGGGCGGTGAAAACATGGAGCAGAAATTGAATACCGAGCAGATTGCCGCAGTCACTACCACAGAGGGGTTTGTGCGCGTTATAGCGGGCGCCGGTTCGGGGAAAACGAGGGCGCTGACGCACCGCTTTGCCTTTTTGGTAAACGAGATGGGCATACTGCCCGAGAATATCCTTTGCGTGACTTTCACAAACAAAGCCGCCAATGAGATGCACCGGCGCATACATAATCTGATCGGGGACAATGACACCGGCTATATAAACACGTTTCACGGATTCTGCGTTGCCGTTCTGCAGGAGGACAGCTATGCCGTACAGTACCCCAAAAACTTCCTTGTGCTTGACAACAGCGATATTGATTCCATGCTGCGCATCATTTATGAAGAGCGCGGCCTTACGCTTAGGGATATGACTTTTGCGGACGCCAGAGATATGATAGAGATACAAAAGCTGTTCAAAAAGCCTGAATACTATCTGGATATGATCGGCATGTCTCTTGAAGCGCTGCATGAAAAATACCTAAATGCAGCGGACAAAAACGATATCATTTTTTACGGTTATCTTTATCAGGAGAAAAAATGCTTTGGTCTGGATTATAACGACCTGATCAAATTCACGCTCTATATTTTTGCGCAAAACGATGATATACGCCTGAAATGGCAGAAACGCCTTGCTTATATCATGATAGATGAGTTTCAGGATATTGACGCGCTGCAATATGAACTTATGGAAGTGCTGTGCGCGCATCATAAAAATCTGTTTATCGTTGGAGATCCCGACCAGACGATATACACGTGGAGGGGTGCAAACGTTAAATATCTGCTGGAATTCGACAGACATTTCCCAAATACAAAAACGGTAATGATGCTCAAAAACTACCGCTCCACGCCGCAGATTCTTGCGGCGGCAAATTCGCTTATCGCCCAAAACAAGCACCGAATTGAAAAAGAGCTTATCCCCGTTCTCCCGGACGGCAAAAAGCCCGTGTTCTGCTTTGCCGGAAATTCTGAGGAAGAAGCAAAGTGGATCGTTTCAAAGATAAAAGAATTACATGACAGCGGCGTGGATTACCGGGATATAACCATACTCTACCGCGCGCACTATGTTACACGCCCGATAGAGGAAGCGCTGCTTACAGAAAAGCTGCCTTACCATATCTACAGCGGCGTTCCGTTTTTCGGACGGGCAGAGATAAAGGACGCGCTGAGTTATCTGCGCATGATCGTTTCACAGGACGATCTTTCTTTCCGCCGTGTAATAAATACGCCCAAACGCAATATGGGCAGGCGGCGCATGGCATACCTTGAAGAATATGCCGAAAAGAACGGCTGCACGCTGTATACTGCTTTGAAACAGACTGTTGACGACGATATATTCAGAGGCACAAAGGCACGCGCATTCATAAGCCTTACAGAAGATTTTTCCAACGGATATGAAGACCGCGCGGTATCAGATCTGCTTGCCGCGATCTTAAACGAGAGCGGCTATGAAAAAATGCTGAGAACAGAAGGAAGCCAGGAACGGCTGGATAATCTGGCGGAGCTGAAGCAATCCGTGCTTGAATATGAGACGAGCTGCGGAGAGGAAGCCACTGTATTTCACTATCTTGCGCACGTTGCGCTGTTTACGAACAATGATGTTGAGGACAATTCCGATAAAGTAAAACTGATGACGGTGCACGCCGCGAAAGGGCTTGAATTTTCTTATGTAATGCTCTGCGGAATGAACGAGAGCGTATTTCCGTCCAGAAAAATAAAAGACCTGCTCGGCATGGAAGAGGAAAGGCGGCTTGCTTTCGTTGCGATGACGCGCGCGGAAAAGGGGCTGTACCTCTCCGGCGCAGAGGGATATAATTTTGACGGTTCGCCGCGTTATCCCTCCCGTTTCATTCTGGATATAGATGACGAACTGCTGGAATATGATAATAAGCCCGCCGATTCCCTGATTGCCGATGCGAAAGAATACATTGCACTGCGTGAAAAATATATGCCGGAAAATCTGGAAAGCGAGCTGCTGCCCGCAGGCGCGAAAATACGCCACGAATACCTTGGCGAAGGCAGCGTTTTGGATATAGATACAGACAAAGGCGCATATCTTGTACAGTTTGATTCGTTACCAACGCCGAGAGCAATATCCTTTCGCGTAAAGCTTACACAGTTATAGATCAAACGGGAAAACAGATTGATAAGCAAATGAAAAACATGGAACAGATCAGAAGATTTAAAGGCAAAAGCCTGCTTGCTTTTCCAAAGGATTATACGGTGATTGATATTGAAACGAGCGGGATCTCGCCAACAGACAGCGAAATCATAGAGATCTCCGCCGTCCGTTACAGGAATTGTGAAAAAACAGATGAATTTTCCACACTTGTAAAGCCCCAAAAACGAATAAGCTATTTTATTACGCAGCTAACCGGGATCACAAATGATATGGTCAGATACGCGCCGGATATCGCGTGCGCTACAGCGGCGTTTTACAATTTTATCGGCAAGGATATTTTAATGGGCTACAATGTGAATTTTGACATTAATTTTCTCTATGACGGCCTGATGAGATATCACGATATACCGCTGCGCAACGATTTTGTAGATGTGCTGCGGTTTGCAAGAAAAGCACTGCCAAAGCTCAGCAACAGGCGCCAGACGACCGTTGCCGCCTATTACGGAATCAATATATCAGGGGCGCACCGCGCGCTGAATGACTGCGAGATCTGCAACGCTTGCTACAACGAACTGAAAAAAGAAGATGCGTTAAACCGGATAAAAAAATTATAAAAGACCCTCCATGGTATAGCTTGTTTACCATAGAGAGTCTTTTTCTAACGCCTGTTTATAATTGCATAGGCAAAAATCTGTTTACCGCTGCATTTTCTTTTTACGCTTATTCTGCCGAGGTGGTCACTTTTTCAACATCGGCAAGTGAATCGGGAACGGCTATTCCCAGCTGAGAAGCAACATCTGTATTCAAAACGCTGAAGCTGTCCTCAACCGTAACGACCGGATATGTTGCCGCGGACTGCCCGCCGAGAACGTCAACGGCGATCTGGCCGGTGCGTTCGCCGAGCGCAACATAATCTATGGAAGCGGAGGCAAGGCAGCCTTTCCTTACCTGCTCGATCTCTGAGCCGTAAACGGGTATGCCCGCCGTATTCGCCTGCTCAAGAACCACGCTCATATTTTCTACAACATTATTATCCGTAAGATTTGTAATGGCGTCCACCTCCGTTACGATAGAGGCGGCGACGGAAGCAAGCTCGGAAGCGTCCGTAATACCCCTTTCAACAACGGTTATACCGAGCGGTTCGCACTGCGCTTTCAGCCTTTCAAGCTGGCTGAGTGAATTTGATTCGCTCGTTGTGTAGATCACGCCGAGGCTGGTAAGATCCGGCTGGAGTTCCTTTATGAGTTGGAGCTGACCCGCTATATCAAACGAATCCGCCGTACCGGTACAATTATTGCCGGGAGCCTCCATGGAATTCACAAGATTTGCGGCAACGGGATCGGAAACCGCGCAGAAGATAACGGGGATATCTGCCGAAGCGCTCTGCACTGCGGAGTACGCCGCGATAGCCGCCGGCGTTGCAACAGCGATAATCATATCGTAACCGCCCGCAGCCATTTGGGCAGCATAGCTCTGGCAATCCGCATCCGCACTGCCGCTGGAGCCGATCTGCACATCATACGAGATACCTGCCGAGTCAAGCGCGTTTTTAACGCCCTGCGTACAGTTATCAAGGCTGGAGTGCGTCATATACTGCAAAATTGCAACCTTTTGAACAGATGCGTCATTCGTGCCGCTCTCACCGCCGTCAGACGCACAGCCGGCAAACAGAGACACAAGAAGCAGGGCACTTAGCAAAACAGATAAAAATTTTTTCACGATCAAATCCTCCTAAAATTTGGCGTTTTTTATTCTCTCGGCGAACACACAGGTGTCAGCCGGAATGATACAATGTTCTCCGAAACAGTCCGAATCTTTGATTTAGTTACTGTTTCGTGAGGTTATTTAGCCGAGCAAGGCATCGCCTTGCGAACGCCAATGTTCTCGTTGCGGTCAAAATCTTTGATTTTGGGTACCGCAGAGGTTATTTAGCCGAGCAAGGCATCGCCTTGCGAACGCCAATGTTCTCCGAAACAGTCCGAATCTTTGATTTGGTTACTGTTTCGTGAGGTTATTATTACGCATCTGCGAGCGGAAAAGTGCGAGCAGGCGCGTAACAATGTTCTCGTTGCGGTCAAAATCTTTGATTTTGGGTACCGCAGAGGTTATTATACCACTAAATCATATGCAATTTCAAGAGGAATGAGAAATCAGCCGTTTGAGGCGCAGATACATTTCCAATCCACAAAATTCTGCACTTCCTTGAAATCCTGCTCACTGAGCGTGCGAAGCTTTTTTACAAGCGCCGTCTCTTCCTTGCTGAGCCTTGCGGAAGCGGGGGCATATGCGCCGGAATCCGCTACACTGAGCATATTGCCGTCCCTGCCGCTCATTAAATAATCAACGGTTACGCCGAAATATTCCGCCAGCGCAATATATACATCGTCCTTTGGCTTCGTATCTATCTCATACCTGCGGTATGTTGCGCTTTTTATACCGAGTGCATCTGCAACCTGCTGTGATGTTACGCCCTTTTCACGGCGAAGCACTTTTAATCTTAATGCAAGTTCTGATTTTTTTTGCATAAAATCCTCTCCTTTACAGTTTATGTGATAATTATACACACAATTCGACAGCAAGTCAATAATTTTCACATTCCAAATTGTAACATTTTCGTTTCAAAAGTTGACAAAATAGTTACAACAATGTATTATTGTATGGTACTTAAACAAAACTATATTTCAGCATATCGGGTTCAATTCCCGACAGCTTAAATAAGAGCGGAGATGATATTGATGAAAAAACTGCTTTGCATAGTCCTGTCCCTTTTCAGCGTTGCAGCCACCCTGCTCTGCGCCGTGCCGGCGGCAGCGCAGAATTCCTATGTAACACAGCTCAAAAACGCGGGCTTTCCCGATTCCTATGCAACTCAGCTTGCCGAGCTGAAGGAAAAATACCCAAACTGGATCTTTGAGCCCATGTTTGTAGGCGTTGACTTTGACGAAGCCGTTGCACAGGAAAGAACGCCGCATTCACAGCAGCTGATACAGATGTATTCCGGCAATAACAATAAGGGATATTACTGCACCTGCTCTTCCTGCTACAAAAACGGCAGCTACGTGATCCAGGAAGGCTCCACATGGGTCTCCGCCTCGCAAAGCGCGGTAGAATATTACATGGATCCAAGGAATTTCTTTGATGAGAGATACATATTCCAGTTTGAAACGACTGCCTATGACGCCTCGCAAACGACCTCCGGTATAGAGACGATCATCAGAAACACATGGATGTATAATTCCAATATAACTTATAAGAACAGCAACGGCACTACACGCACCTACACAAGCTCAACCTACCCGAACGGTGTAAAATATTCACAGGCTATACTGAATGCAGCCAAAAACAGCGGCGTAAGCGCATATTACCTTGCTTCCAGAATCGTACAGGAGGTTGGCGGCAAAACGAATTCCGCCGGCGGTGCAAGCGGCACGAATTCTACCTACCCCGGCATTTACAATTATTACAACATAGGCGCAAATACCGGCTATCTTGACGGGCTCAGATGGGCCGCTACATCCGTGGCAGACAATAAAACGAATGTGAGGGCCAATATGAGAAGCGCCGCAACGACAAGCTCAAGTGTAATCGTAACCGTTCCCTCCGGCACTACCGTTTCCATCCTTTCCACAACCGGAACGCAGGCGGACGGATACAAATGGCACCGCGTTACCGCTACGGTAAACGGCAGGTCTTACACTGGCTATATACGTTCCGATCTGATAGGCGACGCCTATAACAGACCATGGACAAACCCTTACGATTCCATAATAAACGGCGCCGTATATATTGCGGAAAACTTTTCACAGGATCAAAACACGGGTTACCTGCAAAAATTCAATGTTAATCCCGAATCCTCAAACATGTACGCACACGAATACATGGCAAACGTGCAGGCGCCGTCTTCAGAAGCGCGCAATACTTACAACGCTTACCGTGAAGCCGGTGTGCTTTCCGCTGAAAGAACGTTTATCATTCCCGTTTTTGATAATATGCCCGGCGACGAACTGCCGGCAGTGCGGAACGTTAAAGTAACGAACATCACTTCTACCAGCGCCACGATATCTTACAACAAGGTAAGCGGCGCAGACGGCTATGAGATACAGTTCTATTACGACGGCGCATGGCATCATTACGTCAATACGGGCTACAATTCAAAGGTGTGGTCAACGTTTTCGCCCTCCTCCACATACACCCTGCGGGTGAGGGCATACAGATTATCCGGTGACACGGTTTTATACTCGCCGAACTGGTCGTCCACGGTAAAATTCCAAACTTTAGCTGACCCCGAAAAACTGCCCGCCGTTAAAAATGTAACATTTTCAGACATAACATCGGACAGCGTCAAGATCTCTTACGATAAGGTAACCGGCGCCGACGGTTATGAAATACAGTACCTGAACGGCAACGGCGAGTGGAAGCACTATGTAAATACAGGCTACACTTCAAAAGTATGGTCCGGGTTCGACGCCGATTCGCCGTACACTATAAGAGTAAGAGCATACGGGATCGTGAACGGCACTGTAATCTACTCGCAGAACTGGTCCGGCACATATACCTTTACCACGGCGGCCGAAGGCTTTGTAGATCTCCCCGCCGTGCAAAATATTTCCGTTACGAATACCACGGCAAACAGCGCCAACATCTCTTACAACAAGGTAAGCGGCGCAGACGGGTATGAGATACAGTTCTATCTGAACGGCGAATGGAAGCATTATGTAAATACGGGCTATTATTCCAAGACGTGGAGCGGGCTCTCTACTTCCACCAAATTTCAGATGAGAGTCAGAGCGTACAGGATCATCAACGGATCAATCTACTATTCCGAGAACTGGTCTTCAACGGTAAGCTTCTCCACAAAGCCCACCAAGGTCACCGGCGTAAAAACCGCCGACAGGGCTGCCGACGGAAGATCGATCACGCTTTCCTGGAATGCGCAGACGAACGCAGACGGATATACCGTATACAGACTCAGCGGCTCAAGCTGGACGGCGATCGCCACGATCAGCGGCGGCGCTAACAATTCCTACACCGTAAGCGGCCTGACTCCCGATACCTCCTATTCCTTTAAAGTAAGGGCGTACAAGACGGGCACGGGCAATCTTGGTGAATTCAGCGACGCGCACAGCACGAGCACAGCGGCTGTTTAAAACAAAACATTGACAGAAAAGAGCTGTTTGCATGTTTGCAGACAGCTCTTTTTTATAAAATTCTTTCAGCCATGCAAAAAGACTCAGGCGAAATGCCCTGCCGCTTGCAGGATCAGCCGTTGTCATCGCCGGAGCGGCGTTTTTTCTTTTTATTCGCCCTGCTCACAAAAACGGCAACATAAGCAACAACGCACAGGACGACAGCGATCAGTATGATCTTAACGGCAGTGAGCGAAAAGAAATTTCTTACAGCGTTAACTACCGTTAAAAAAGTGGACAGCTCAACGGTCTCTGCGGCAACGAGCTGCACCTGCGCCACTACCTGATCCGCATAAATGATCTCGGCCGTGCAGACGGGATCGCCTTTCGCGACCGGCGCGCTTACGGATTCAGGCTTATCCTTTGTACGGATCACGATATTGGAACGGTCCAGCCCGCTGGGTACAATGGCGGTAACATCCTCCCCTGCAACGAGGCGCAGGGTGTCCGCATCCTTGCCGTTCTCCACCGGCACTTCGTCAAGCACCTCGTTCTGCTCTATGACGGTGGAATATTTCAGGCTTCCGAACGCCCATTCAAACAGTGTTGCGGCGTCAATAAAAGAGCATTTTTCATCATAACCGTCATTATTATAGTCAATGACCGGCGCGCCCAACACAACTGCAAGGTAATTATATCCGTCTTTGCTTGCCGTGGTGATCACACAGTAGCCCGCCTGCGAGGTGGAGCCTGTTTTGATACCTTTTGCATATTCGTAATAATAGGAGAGATACCCGCGGCGCAGCATAAGATTTGTATTATAATAGGTCATGCCGTCATATTCATATTCAACGGTGTATGCGATCTTTGTGAAAGTTGAATTTTTGAGCGCGTCCAGCGTGATCGTAGCAAGGTCTGACGCAGTGGTGTAATGATTTTCATCATGCAGGCCGTCCGGATTGACGAAATTCGTATTCGTGCACCCGAGCGACTTTACGTAATCATTCATCATTTTAACAAAATATTCCCTTGTGCCGCCCACAAATTCGGCAAGCACCTCAGAAGCGTCACAGGCGGAGTGCACCATATTCAGATACAACAGCTGCTCAACCGTAAGCGTATCCCCTATCTCCAGACCGGCAACCTGCGCGCCCGTGCCGAGCAGGATATTGAAAGCCGATTCGGACACGGTGACCTGCTGCTGAAGATCATCCACATTATTGAGCGTAACCATAGCCGTAACGATCTTGGTGAGCGAGGCGGGGTACATCCTTTCATCCTGATTTTTCTGCGCCACAACGGGGTAAGTATCGTCATCCAGGTTGATAAGCATATAAGCCTGTGAATACAGCTCCACATCGGGCTGGTAGACGGCGGCATCGGCACAAAACGCAAAGCCGAAAAGCGAAACACATGAGATCATCAACGCAAGAAAAACACTGAGAAACCTTTTCATACTCTTGACACCTTTTAGAATTAAATATATTATATAAATATCGCTTGGATATTAAACTCTGATTAATATTCTATCATTTTTGCAAGTGATTTAAAAGCAGTATTTTATTAATTTTAGGTGAAATTTATGATTTATGTTACGGGCGACACCCATGGGGACATTTCCTGGTTCAAAAATTCCAAGCTTAAAAAGCTGGGTGAAAAAGACACGCTTATCGTTTGCGGGGATTTCGGCTTTTTGTGGGACAACAGCGAGCAGCAAAAGAAAAACCTTGAGATCCTGAAAAGCAAGAAATACACGATATGCTTTGTGGACGGCGCGCACGAAAATTTTGATATTCTGAATTCCTACACGCCTTACCGCTGGAAAGGCGGAAACGCGCACAAAATAGCGGACAATATCTACCACCTGATGCGCGGCGAGGTCTTTACGCTTGAAAACAAAACTTTCTTTGTTATGGGCGGCGGCGAGAGCGAGGACCGCGATATGCGCGAACCCGGTATTTCCTGGTGGGAAGAGGAGATGCCGAGCGCAGAGGAGATCAAAAACGCCGAGGATAATTTAAAATTCAACGAATACAGGGTAAATTACATTCTTACTTATGAGGCGCCGGCGATCGCAAAGGATTTCCTGAAGCTCCACACAAATCAGGCGGCAAAGCTTTCGCCGCTGAACACCTATTTGCAGGAGCTGATGAAAAACGTTGAATACTACCACTGGTATTTCGGCTCACTGCATACGGATCAGCAGATCACAAGCCGCATGACAGCGGTGTTTAACAAGATATACGAATTAAAATAAAGAAAGAAGTGCTGTAAATGGCTTACGAGGTGCCGGAAAGGCTTAAAAAACAGCTTGATTTTATATTGCAGGCGGACGCGGAAAAGGAGATCGTGCGCCGCACGCCGCTTTCAAGCGGAAAAAGATACGAAAACGATTCCGAACACGCCTGGCACATGGCGCTCATGGCGATACTGCTCAGCGAATATGCGAATGAAAAAATAGACCTGCTTAAAACGGTGACCATGATCCTGATCCACGATATCGTTGAGATAGACGCAGGCGATACATATTGCTATGATTACGAATCCGCAAAAACACAAAAAGAGCGCGAGCTTAAGGCTGCGGACAGGCTCTATGCCCTGCTGCCCGAAGATCAGGGAAAAAAGCTGCGCGGGCTGTGGGAGGAGTTTGAGGCGAACGAAACGCCGGAGGCCAATTTTGCCCATGCCATGGACTGCTTGCAGCCGACTATGCTCAACAGCGCGTCCGGCGGCATATCCTGGCGTGAAAACGGCATCAGGCTGAGCCAAGTGCTTAAAAGAAACGCATACACAAAAAAAGGCTCAGAAGCGCTGTGGGATTACCAGCTCAACGAGCTTATCTTAAAAAATGTTGAAAAGGGCAATATCAAAGGCGAATAGACCGCTGGCAGAAAACGGCGTTCCCATGCGATTGTACGGATTACCTGTATCTAAAACAGTAAAGAAATCAAAACCACCAGTTGAACTGGTGGTTTGCACAGGCCCTAAAAGGGCCGCCTA
>URED01000039.1 GCA_900546785.1 uncultured Oscillospiraceae bacterium
TGACAGATCCTCTTTCGTCGGCTTCAACAAGATCTTCTGGCGCCTCGGCGGCGCGTTGACCCGCCTTCCGGCACTTCTGAAATCGATCTAAAGCACAAAATAACCGGCACTGTTTAAGTAATGACACGCTTGTAACAATCCCTCCGACGGCTAACGCCGCCACCTCCCTTTACACAAGGGAGGCTGAATCGTAGCCATAACGCTGTTGTTTAAGTATAGGCTCCCCTGTGCAAGGGGAGCTGTCGGCTAAGCCGACTGAGGGGTTGTTAAATTTCGAAAAAAACAAAGGGAAACGGTGATTTCGCCGTTTCCCTTTTTGCATATTCAGTTTAAATTTTCACCCTGTTTTTTCTTTCTGTTTTCTTCCGCGATCTGCTGCTCTTTGTAGAACGTGTTGGCTTTCATATAAACCATAATGATATCGTGAATATGCTCGTAAAGTTCGCCCTCGTTGTATTGCAGCGGCACAATCCTTTCATCGTCGTCAATGCAAAGCGGGCCTTTTTCATAATCGTTAAAGGTGGGCATAATAGAATACGCCTCTTTGGTTTTAACAAGTGAGATCAGCGTAAGATCGGCAGTTGCGTTCACAAAGCCCTTTTTCTTGGTGTATTTTTCTATTGTAGAAACTTCGCTTTCGTCATTGTGCTTTTTTGAAAAACAGGCGTCAAAAACTTTTTCTATAAAATCTTCAACCTGCTTTGCGCTGTACGGCGCCTTAAGCAGCAATACGGTGTCTATATCCGCAATGCCGTTTTTTTCGCTTTCTCCGCAGGGAATACCTATCAAAGTTTCATTTTCGTCAACATAAAGCGAGATCGTTGAAAAATCAAATTTCATAAAATCACCGTTTTTTAATTATCTTTGTAAATCATATCACACTTCGTTGAAAAAAACAATATTTTGTGCTAACATTAACTTATGAACTCATAAACAAGGGTGATAATATGAAAAAAGCGCTTATTACGGGCGGCGCAACGGGCATCGGGCGCGAGTGCGCGCTGCTCTTTGCAAAAAACGGATATGACGTGTTTATAACGTATCATGATTCAGAGCCGGATCTGGAATGCGTCACTCCCGTAAAATGCGATCTCAGTAAAACGGAAGATATTGAATCGCTGTTTTCCGGTTTTAGATCTCTTGATGTGCTCGTCAACAATGCGGGCGTGAGCCTGATTAAGATGATCAATGATACAAATTATAAGGATTATGAAGAGCTGATGTCTGTCAATTCGCGCGCCGTTTATTTCTGCTGCAAAGAGGCGGCGAATCTAATGCTTCGCGCTCACAGCGGCTCCATTATCAATATTGCCTCCATGTGGGGCGAGGTAGGCGCTTCGTGCGAAACGCTTTATTCCATGAGCAAGGCGGGCGTAATCGGGCTGACCAAAGCGCTTGCCAAGGAGCTTGCCCCCAGCGGCATCACCGTGAACAGTATTTCACCCGGGATCATAGATACAAGAATGAACGCGCAGTTCAGCAAAAAAGAACTTGAAGAAGAGGTGCCGCTCGGCATACTCGGTTCGGCTTACGATATTGCAAAAACCGCGCTGTTCCTTGCGGGCAGCCCGTATATAACGGGGCAGGATATTTCCGTAAGCGGCGGAATCGTAATTTGATGTAACACTTTCCCTCGCTTTTCATAGTATGGTTTAGAAAAGCGAAGGGAGGTACGGCTATGGGTTGCGGTTGTAACAACGGTTGCGGCGGAACTTCCTGGGTTATTATCCTTATTATAATCCTTCTCCTCTGCGGCGGCTTCGGTAATTGCGCAAGCAATAACAATGACTGCGGTTGCGGTTGCTGATTGATCTTCGATCAGGGTGCGCTCGGTTTCCCGGGCGCATTTTTCTTTGCATAAAAGTTTGATTTTCGTTTGATCTTTTGACCTTTAAAGTTAAAGAAAAGATAAAAAGTATTTCCGCAATTTGCACGTCAGGCAGAAAAACGGCGCAACCAAGCCGAAAATCAGCCAAAATAATTTTTTTAAAAAAATTGAAAAATGATATTGACTTTCTTTGACCTTTGTGGTAATATGAACTCAGAAAGTCAAGGAAAGTCAAAGTCAAAAGTAATAAAACCGCTTTGACAAAACAGAAAGACTTAATAATCATAAGGGAAGTGATTAAGCGTGAATATGTCAGATGTGATTGCAGGTATGATCCTTGATATGTTTGATGATGATAATTCCACCATTCAGATCAAAAGAAACGATCTTGCCTCTCAGCTCGGGTGCGTGCCCAGCCAGATCAATTATGTGATTACCTCCCGCTTTACTCCGGAGCAGGGCTATCGGATAGAAAGCAGAAGGGGCGGCGGCGGTTGTATTTATATAACCCGCGCGAATTCAAAGAATGCCGCCGTTATGGCGCTTATAAACAGCGTGGGCGATTCCATCGACGAACGCTCGGCAAAGGCAAACATCCATAATCTGAATTACCAGAATATCATTGATGATAAAAGCGCAAAAATTTTAAGCGCGGCAGTTTCGGATTCAAATTTTAAGGATCTTGATCCGCAAACGAAAGACAGTGTGCGCGCCTTGCAGTTTAAAAGAATGCTGCTTGCGTGCATAGGCTGAAAAATTTATTCGGAAAGGATTGAATTTATTATGAAATGTCAACATTGTAATCAGAATGAGGCAACAACTTATTTTAAACAGAATATAAACGGTAAGGTTACCGAAATGCATCTTTGCGAGGATTGCGCAAAAGAGCTTGGCGTTATGAGCGATTTCAGCCCGGAAAGCTTTTTTGCGGATACGTTCCTCGGCAATCTGCTCGGCGCGGGTATCCCTGCAATGAATATCCTCTCCGGCGTAGACAGATGCGACAGCTGCGGTTCCACTTTCAACGATATTGTAAACAGCGGGCTCGTGGGCTGCGCGGACTGTTATACAAGATTTGCGGATCGTTTGGAGCCCTCTATATTTAAGCTCCACGGCAACGCAAGTCACGTAGGCAAAAATATAACCTACACCGAAGTTCCGGATAAAGAAGAGAATAAAGCAAAGCCCGAACCGGAGCAGAAGCCGCAGAATGAGCTGGAAAGCCTTAAGGCGCAGCTTCAGCAGGCAATTCAAGATCAGCGCTTTGAAGACGCGGCTGTTTTAAGAGATAAGATCAAGGAAATCACCGGGGAGGATAAATAAATGGCTAAATGGTACAGCTCGGGCGGAGCGGATAACGACGTTATTTTGTATTCAAAAATAAGGCTTGCAAGGAATCTGAGCGATATGCCTTTTAAGAATAAGCTGAGTCCGGAGATCAAACGCAGCACGGTAAAAAAACTTTATGCCTGCGTTAAAAATTCGGAACTGGCGGGCGATTTTGAGCTTGTTGATCTTTCCGGTTTGAACGGCGCGCAGGCTGCCGCGTATGCGGAAAGGCAGATGATCAGCCCCGAATTCGCGCGTGAAAAGGGCGCGTTTTTAACCAATGCAGATGAGAGCGTTACCGTTATGCTCTGCGAAGAGGATCATATTCGGATCAGCGCCTTTGCAAGCGGCCTTGAAATTGAAAAGGCTTACAAAAAGGCGGATAAGATCGATAACGTATTTCTGAACAGCCTGCCCATCGCGTTTGATGAAAAGCTCGGTTTTCTGACCGCAAGCCCCATCAATCTCGGAACAGGGCTTAAGATCTCCGTCGGGCTGCACCTTCCTGCAATAAGGGAAAACGGCTCTATAGGCCGTCTGTCCTCCCTTATCGGCAAACTCGGGCTGACGCTGCGCCCGCTTTACGGAGAAGGCAGCGCATTTTACCAGCTCACCAATCATGTTACCCTCGGAATTACGGAAAAAGAGGCTATGGATAATATCTCCTCCGTAGCGCTGCAGATCGCAATGCAGGAGCGAAATCTTAGGGCAACCATGAAAAACAGCGAGCTGTGGGAGGATAAATTATACAGAAGTCTCGGAACGCTCAAAATGGCAAGGCGGCTCAGTTATTCGGAATTTATCGCACTTGCGTCCGATATAAGGCTCGGCGCGGCGCTCGGCTATTTTGACTGTGATATAAACGAGATCACCGCCATGATACATACGATGGCGGACGGCAATGTTTTAACCGCTCACGGCTGCGAGAACAGTCCGCAGGATGTTCAGCGGCTCAGAGCGGAAGATGTAAGAAAAATGCCGGTTTAAAACCGAAACGGTTGCGACTCTCCGGCATTTGTCTGAATTGTTCAAGCTGCCGGGAGTCGAACCCGACATGCTTAAGGAGGAATAATGATGTACAGATTTAACAACTTTACGCAAAAAGCAAATGATGTTTTAAATCTTGCAATGAAAGCGGCTGAGAATTTCGGCCACACATATATAGGTTCTGAGCATATCCTGATCGGTGTGCTCAAGGAAAACACCAGCTACGGCGCGCAGCTCCTTTCTGAAAAGGGCGTAACGCTGGAAAATATAGAAGAGCTTATCAAAGAAAGCACCGGCGTGGGCAATCCTACGGCGCTTTCGCCCAATGATTTCACCCCAACGGCAAAGCGCGTGCTTGAAGTCAGCTTCCAGCTTGCAAGAGGTATGCGCAATTCGTTCGTCGGCACGGAGCACCTGCTTCTCGCGCTGCTCAGGGAGAGCGATTCCGGCGCAGTAAAGCTGCTTAACACCTGCGGCGTAGACGCGGAAAGCTTTACGGAAGAGCTTGTCAGTGATCTTTCAAAGCCGAATGCCGAATTCAGAGGCTCAAGAAGCGGCAAAAAGGGCAAGAGCAATACGCCGACTTTGGATGAATTCGGCACAGACCTTACCGAAAAAGCGCAAAACGGCGGCATTGATCCCGTTATCGGCAGGGAAAAGGAGATCGAAAGAGTTATCCAGATCCTTTCAAGAAGAACAAAGAATAACCCCTGCCTGATCGGTGAACCTGGCGTAGGTAAAACCGCTATCGCAGAGGGGCTTGCGCTTAAGATCGTAAAGGATGAGGTGCCTGAGCTGCTTGCGGGCAAAAAGATCGTTGCGCTGGACCTCACCTCAATGGTTGCCGGCACAAAGTACAGAGGCGATTTTGAGGAACGTATCAAAAAGGCTATGGATGAGGTCAAGAACGCCAAAAACGTTATTCTCTTCATAGATGAGGTGCATACGCTGATCGGCGCCGGCGCGGCAGAGGGCGCCGTTGACGCCGCAAATATCCTGAAACCTGCCCTTGCAAGGGGAGAGATACAGGTCATCGGCGCAACCACGATAGACGAATACAGAAAGAATATTGAAAAGGACGCTGCGCTTGAGCGCCGTTTCCAGAGTGTTATGGTCGGCGAGCCCACAGAGGAAGAGGCAATCGAGATACTGAAAGGCCTGCGCGATAAATATGAGGCGCATCATAAGGTGAAGATCTCGGATGAGGCGATTGAAAACGCCGTAAAAATGAGCGCAAGGTATATTGCGGACAGATTTTTGCCCGATAAGGCGATAGACCTTATAGATGAGGCGGCTTCGCGTGTAAGGCTTAAAGCCTTTACAGCTCCCCCGAATCTGAAAAGCATGGAGCAGGAGATCAAACGCCTGGAGCAGGAAAAAGCTTCCGCCGTAAAGAGCCAGGATTTTGAGGCCGCGGCAAAGCTCAGGGATAAGGAAAAAGAGCTTCAGACCCTGCTTGACGGGGAGAAGGAAAAATGGAAGAATCTTTCCGGCAAGGAGATCAAAGAGGTCACAACAGAGGATATCGCAAATGTTGTTTCCTCCTGGTCCGGTATCCCCGTAACGCAGCTTACAGAGGAGGAATCCGAAAGGCTGCTCAATATGGAAAAGATCCTGCATGAAAGGATCGTCGGTCAGGATAAGGCTGTTTCCGCCGTGTCTAAGGCGATCCGCCGCGGCAGAGTCGGTATCAAAAATCCCAACAGGCCGCTCGGCTCGTTCATCTTCCTCGGCCCCACAGGTGTCGGCAAAACAGAGCTTTGCAAATCCCTTGCAGAGGCAATGTTCGGCTCTGAAGAAGCCATAATCAAGCTTGATATGAGCGAATATATGGAAAAGCATACCGTATCCAAACTCATCGGCTCGCCTCCGGGATACGTTGGCTTTGAAGAGGGCGGCCAGCTTACCGAAAAGATCAGAAGAAAGCCTTATTCGGTAGTCCTTTTTGACGAGATCGAAAAGGCACATCCCGATGTTTTCAATATGCTCCTTCAGATTTTGGAGGACGGCGTGCTGACCGATTCTAAGGGCAGAAAAGTATCCTTTAAAAACGCAATCATCATCATGACCTCGAATGTAGGCGCCTCAAAGATCACGAACGGCACGACCTCTCTTGGCTTCGGTGAGAGCGGGAACGAAAACAAGAATATCGAGGAGCTTGTTACGGAGGATCTTAAAAAGACCTTTAAGCCCGAATTCCTGAACAGGATAGACGAGATCATCGTGTTCAACCGCCTTGAAAAGGACGATATCAAAGAGATCGCCAAGCGTATGCTCGCCTCCCTTGATAAGCGCCTTGCGGAGATGGATATTGCGCTTTCCTTTACGGATAACGCGATCAGCGCTATCGCAGATGCGGGATTTGATGATGTTTACGGCGCAAGACCCCTTCGCCGCGCGATCCAGCAAAAAATAGAAGATCCGCTTTCCGAGCTTATGCTTGAAAAGAAGGTCGTTTCCGGCGGCAGCTACGTTGCCGATTATAAGGACGGTAAGTTCACTTTTGAAAATGCGGGCGGTTCTGCGTCTGCTGAAAAAGAAACGGCTGCAACTGCCGAGTAATATAAACACCGCTGTAAAGGATATATCCTTTACAGCGGCTTTTTGTTGACTTTTACGCTTTCATATGCTATTTTTAGATTGAAAGGAATATTTTGCGCGATATGCCGGAAAGGAGCGTCCGTATGGCAGACAAAGATTATGAATTTGAACAGGAAATGAAAAAGGCGGAGGAGACCCGCAAAAAAGAAAAGCTGCTCAAAGAGCTTGATTTTGATGATGAAAAACGCCTGCTTATTGAAATAAATGATAAACTTGGCGTAATCAAGGCAAGATTGGGCTTTATCATTTCAGCCGGTGTTATTCTGTTTTTTGTTCGGCTCATTTTGCTGCTCTTTGCCGGCGTATAACAACAGCCCGGAATTCACAGGAATTCCGGGCTGTTTTGCGCTTATTTTTTTAGAAATTCTTTTGTTTTTTTAAGCAAGATATCCATTTCTTCATCTGTTCCCACGGTAATGCGTACGTATTTGCTGATGCGCGGTTTATTGAAATATCTGATAAACACCTTTTGTGTTTTCAGGTATTCAAAATATTCCTTCATATCTCTGCCCGGGTGCGTTGCCATCAGGAAATTCGTCTGTGATTCCAGCACTTCAAAACCAAGCGCTTTAAGTTCGTTTTTTATGTGTTCGCGTGTTCGAATCACTTTTGAAACGGTCTTTTTAAAATAATCGACGTCATTTACAGCCGCCGTTCCGGCAGCCATGGCAATGCTGTTAACCGTGTAGCTGTTGTAGGAATTTTTAACCGCCTCAAGCGCCGCAATCAGCCTCTTGCTGCCTATGGCGTAGCCTATGCGCATGCCCGCAAGGCTGCGGCTTTTTGAAAATGTGGCTGTCACAAGCAGGTTCTCATATTTTTTTGTGAGCGCAACGCTTGAGTACCCGCCGAAATCAACATATGCCTCGTCAATTATAACAACACAGTCCTGATTGTATTCCATCAGCTTTTCAATAAAATCCCTGCCTTCGCCGAGCGAGGTCGGCGCGTTGGGGTTCGGTATCACTACGCCGCCGTTTTCCGCCTTGTAATCCTCAATATTTATCCTGAAATCTTCTCCCAAAGGAAAGGTCTTGTAAGGAATATTAAATAGCGCGCACCACACGGGGTAAAAGCTGTATGTGATATCGGGGTAGGCGATAGGCTTATCGCTGTTAAAAAAGGTCTGGAAAGAAAGCGCAAGCACGTCGTCCGAACCGTTGCCTATGAAAACGTTTTCTGCCCCAACGCCGTAGTGCCCGGCTATCGCCGCCTTGAATTCAGCCGCGTTTGCGTCCGGATACAGCCGCAACGAGGCGCAGTCAAAATTCTTGATTGCCTCCAAAACGGCAGGGGAGGGCGGATAGGGGTTTTCATTTGCATTCAGTTTTACGATGCCCGCTTCCTTGCTCTGTTCGCCCGGTACATAAGGCTCCACTTTTCTTAAATTGTCTGTCCATAATTGATTCATATCTCTACCTCTGTTACTTTGTTATTATATCAGCATGCGGCTGTGTTTGCAAGTGCGCCGCAAAGAATTGATGTCCGCTTTTTCGGCCTGTTGCCGCAAAGATCCAATTTATTGTTGTAGCCGCGCCGTATTTATGTTAAAATAGAGCATATTAAAACGGAGGTTTCGTATGGATATTTTAATCGTTGCGCTGCTTGCCGCGCTTATCGTTATATGTGTTATCTTACTTGTTGTTTCAATCAAAAACAAACCGCAGAAAAGCGATACCGCGCAGGAGATCAAGCCCGTCTCGGATAAGCTTGAAAATCTTTCCGGCAGGCTGGATTTTCTCACCAACCAAACGGATAAATCCTTAAAGGACGTTACGCGCGGTATGCAGGAGCTTACAGAAAAAAATTACCGCCAGATGCTCAAGATAAATGAAACGCTTGCCGAAAATGCGGATAAGCAGGCGGAAAAAATATCCGCTTCTATCCTGAAGATGCAGGACAGCAATGAAAAAAAGCTTGACGAGATGCGCAAAACGGTGGACGAAAAGCTTTCCGAAACGCTCAATCAGCGTCTGAACGCCTCGTTTAAGACCGTGTCCGAGCAGCTTTCCAATGTTTATAAGAGCCTTGGGGAGATGAAAGAGCTTTCCTCCGGCGTAACGGATAACGTCAAGAGCCTCAATAAAGTGCTCACAAATGTTAAGGCAAGGGGCACGTGGGCGGAGGTGCAGCTCGGCAATATTCTGGATGAGACCATACCCGGCATGTATGATACGAATGTGAAAACCAACCCGGCATATGACGGGCGCGTGGAATTTGCCGTTCGTATTCCGGGCAAGGAGAATGATGAGATCACCTATCTGCCCATAGATTCAAAATTCCCCATGGAGGATTATATCAGGCTCTCGACCGCGGCGGAAAACGGCAATTATGAGGAGCTTGAAAAAGCCAGAAAAGCGCTGGAAACCAGGGTTAAGGACGAGGCGAAGCTCGTTAAAAAATACGTTGCCCCGCCCAGCACAACGCCGTTTGCGATCCTGTATCTTGCAACGGAGGGGCTTTATGCGGAGATCGCCTCCGGCAAAAGCGGCATTGCGGAAACTTTGCAGGCGCAGGGCGTTATGATCGCCGGCCCCAGCACGATAACCGCGCTGCTCAATTCGCTTGCCATGGGCTTTCGCACCATCGCCATCAATAAAAAAGCAAACGAGGTGTGGAAAGTCCTCGGCGCAGCAAAAACGCAGTATGAAAAATTTGCCGATCTGCTTACAAAAGCAAGAAAGAAGATCGACGAAGCCGGCAAGGTGCTTGACGACGCGGATAAGAGAAATAATATCATCCAGAAAAACCTTAAAAGCGTTGAAACGCTTGAAACAAACGCCGCAAACGATATCCTTGGCATTGAGGAATAAAAGGACCCGCAACACGGTCTAAGCAGTGTTGCGGGTCCTTTCGTATGTCTATTAAGTTAGAAGCTTATTTGTGTTTCAGATCATCAAAATTTTTGAACAGCGGCAGGCACTGCTTAAAAAATTTTTTGTACGCGCCGCAGTAATCGGCGCTCTGCCTTGTGCGCCTGCAGCCGCCTGCCCTGCAAAGGCTGTAGTATTCGCATTTTCTGCATTTTTCCGGCATGTCGGCGCTGCTCTCTATAAAAATTTTCGCCGTTTCGCAAAAGGCGATCTCATCAAAAGAGCTTTCGTTTATATTGCCAAGCAGGTATTCATCCGTACAGTAAAAATCGCAGGGGTAGATGTTGCCGTTGCTCTCGCAAACGAACTGCCTTGCGCAAAAGCCGCTCATGCCGCACTGCTCGGCCGCGCCGCCCAGATAAAGGCGAACCCAGTTGTCAAACTGCCGAACGCTTATGTACCTGCCCTTTTTGTAGTCTTTCGCATACAGGCTGAAAACATCGCAAAGAAAACCGGCATATTCGCTTTCGGTCATAAACAGCTCGCTTTCGCCCGCATAACCAAACGGCTTCAGGCAGGGGATAAACTGGATATTTTTAAATCCCTGGCTCTTGAAGAAATGATAGATCTCTTTTCCGCGCCTTGCACTGCAGCCAGTCAAAACGGCAAGGATATGAAATTCGGCGCCGTGTTTTTTCAGCGTTTCGGCAGCTTTTAAAATGTTATAAAAGGAATTTTTGCCGTTTTCGTCTTTTCTGAATCGGTTTGCGTCAAAATCGCCGTCCAGGCTCAGCCCCGTCAAAAAGTTATTTTCGGCAAGGAATTTTGCCCAATCGCCGTTTATAAGCGTCCCGTTCGTCTGCATACTCAAAAAAACAGGGCTGTTTTTTGTGTTTCGTTCTTTTAGATCTGAAATAAAATTTTCATAGTATTCAAGCCCGGCAAGCGTGGGCTCGCCGCCCTGAAAGGTAAAGGATACGGGCGCGCCGTCTGCAAAGGTCAGCGCTTTTTGTATCAGCGCCCTTGCGGTCTCGCGCGCCATGATTCCGAATTCGCTCTGCGCTCTGTTTTCTGCAACGTCTCTGTAAAAGCAGTATTCGCACCGCAGATTGCACAGGGCAGACGCGGGCTTTATCATGATAGACAGCGCCGGCATAGTATTTCTCCTGAAAATTATTTTTTCGGCTTGACTGCGGCGGAAAATTCGCCCGGCGTCAGGCCGTATTCCTTTTTAAATACGGCAGTGAAGTGGGAGCGTGAGCAAAAGCAAAGCGCTTTGCAGACCTGCGCGATCTCTGCACCCTCCCAAAGCAGTGTGCGTGCCGCTTCAAGCCGTTTTTTCATGATGTATTCGCTGAGCGCCGTACCGGTCTCTTTCTTAAATAAATGCGAAATGTAATCGGCGGAAAGCCCAAGCTCGTTTGCAACGCCGGCAACGCTCAGCTTGCTGCAAAGATTTCTGTTGATATAATCCGCGCATTTCCTTACGTGCGGGGAATACTTTAAGCTTTTCTTTGCCTTAGCAACGCTATCCGTCAGCTCGTATATGCTTTTCAGCAGGCTGCCCATAACGGCGGCGTCGCTGTCCAGCTGATCTATCGTGGTGATGAATCTGTCCGAAAACGAATAGGCTTCTTCTTCGTCCAGTCCGCCCTGAATGGCATATCTTGTGGCAAGCGTGATGCAGCTCACCGCCATGTATTTTCTTTGCATCAGGCTGTTTTCGCTCATTTTACCCACGAAGATGCCGCCGTCTGCATGGCGTTTTATCTCATCTATCAGCCGTGTCATGTCGCCCTGCTCAATGCAGGAAAAAAGGCGTATCTCGTCGCGGTACGGCGTGTGGTAAGCGGCGCTTTTTGCGCCTGCCGTTTCGGCGATCGAGTCGGATACGAAATTGATGCTCAAAAGCTCGTCGTATTTCATTAAGTATCACCTCAAGCCGGGGGAAATCAAAAACCATATGATTTTAAGCGGCGGATCTTTCGTTGTGTTTACTTAATATTAACGCGCGGCTTTGCAAAAAGTCAAATATCCGCTCTTTTTCATTCCGGATTTTTGAAAAGAAAGCGGATTTTTTATATCAGCCGAGGAAATGGATCAACAGCGCAATGATCACGGCAAGCGCTGCAAGCACTGCGATGATTTTAACGCCCCGGCTCACCGCGTCAAACATATTTGTAGGCATGATCTGCAAGACTGCAAAATGCAGCTTTTCCTTCACCTTTTTGCCCACGATATCGCGGTATCTCAGATCATATGTATCATAGGTGCCGTCTTTTTTCAGGTTTATCATCCGCACGCCGCGATCCAGCCCCGGCCCGTAAACATGGAATCCGGCGCCCTGCGTGTAGCCCAGGTCTATGCCCCGCACCTTGCCGTTAAAGGAATTGTTGTGGTCATGGCCGAAATAGATGCCTTTTACATCGCCTTTTTCCGCCATAGCCTCAAATTCGCCGCTGTTTTCCATCGGGTCGGCTGGGGATTCCTTCATAAATCCGTCTTTGTTAACCATATCTCTGTTCAGTATATACCACTTGCCCGCATGGTTTCTGAAGCCCTGCTGCGCGCCTTTCACGTTCTTTTTGACTTCAAGCAGCAGCTCCATTACCTCCGGCACGGGTATGTGCTGAATAACAATAGAGGGCAGAACGTGCCCCGTTTTTTTCTCATATTCATCGCGCACACGCTTGTACCATTCTATTTGGTTTTTGTGCACGTTGTCATAGCCTACCTTAAGGCTGGAGTGGCTGTCTATCAGATAGAGCAGGAATTTCGGTTCATCGCCGTCGGCTATTTCTATCACCTGGTTGGCGCAGCCGTCTATCCCGGGCGTGTCCTCTCCGATAAAGCCGTCTATCTTCTTATATATCTCAAACTGCTCTTTATTAGAGAGCCCCACCTGCCGGTCGTGATTGCCGAAGCAGACGGCAAACGGTATCTTTCTTGATACAGCGGGATAGGTCAGCTCGCGCAGCACGCGCTCCGCTTTTTGCGCATTTCCTTTAAAGCTTGCCTTTCCCCATATCTGGTCGCCGGAATAAACGATAAGATCCGGCTTTTCGCGCTCTATGGCGGTGTTTATCAGGTTGAGCGTGTCGGGGCTGACTCTTGCGCCCTCCTGTGTGTCCGCAATCTGCATGATCTTAAATTCGTTGCCCTTAAAACTAAGCTTCATGATAACCTCCCGGTGGATTTCAATACATGGTGATCTTTATTCATTTATAAATTTTTTCCACGGCTTAACGCTGAGCAGCGTTACCGCTGCTGCGGCAACCGCAAGTACCAGCCACATGATAAACAGAGCGCTCCAGCCGCCGCCGGTTTCAAGTATGTTTCCTGCGCCTATGTTAAGAAGTCCGCAGCCTATATAGGCAACGGCGTTGAGCAGTCCGCCTACCGTGCCCGTTCTGCCGAATTTTGAAAAGTGCATCGGAACCATTGTGATGAGCATAACGTTTATGGCAAACATGGAATTCGTTATGCCTGCCATACATATAAGCGCTATCACGGCATTTCTTGTGCCAACCGTCATCAGCAGCACAAGAAATACAGCCGCAATTCCGAAACAAGATGCTGATGTGGCAAGTTCGTTCTTTAGCCTTTTGTTCAGCAGCTTTGCAAGATACGCGCCCGTAACGTTGATAACAGGCAATATCATGGTAAGCAGCAAAGAAAGGCTTGTTCCCATGCCGTATTCGCTTTTAAGCAGGGTGGGTATCCACTGCGTAACGCTGTCTTTCAGCGTGCCCTGAATGGCAATAGGTATCATAAGAGCCAAAGTGCCGCTTGTAACGATGAATTTCAGCAGCCGCTTCAAAGAAACTTTATCCGGCGCTTCTGTTTTGTCTTCAGTCTCGTCCGTAGCGGTCTTGGGTATTTTCTTCAGTTCGGTCGTGCCGCAGATAAAGTAGATTGCCGCAGCTATAACAATAATTCCGCTTGCAAGAAAAACATATCTCCATGGAGCTATGAGCAGCATGACAAGGCTTACACCGTAGCTTGCAAGTGTGCCGAGCGGAACAGTGGTGGAGATATCAACGCCGAATTTGAGCTTTTCACCTTCGCTGTAATAATCGCCCGCCATTCTCAGAATCGGCGCCCATACAAAGGACTGCGCTGCGCCGTTGAGAGCCCAAAGAACGAATAAAGCCGTGTACGCGCCGCTGAAAATATAGATCAGAATATTGCTCAGCCCTGAGCAGAGTACGCCGGCGAATATCAGCCATCTTGCGGATACTCTGTCCCCAAGTACGCCGCTGAAAAGCTGCCCGGCACCGTAAAAAATAAAAAATGCAGAGGATACTGCCGCCGTTTGGCTCTGTGTGAAATCGCCGCTGTTCAACAGATCCGGCATAACGGCGGAAAAATTAAGCCTGCATATGTATGTTGAAAAATATGCTATCCAGCAAAGCACAAAAAGCCTGTTGCCAAATGCACTTTTATAACCGAATTTGATCCTTTTCATAAATCCTCCGTAAAATATTGCTTTGAGAGGCCGATTCCATTATAATACAAATTGAATATAAATAAAAGTAAATTATTAAATGAGAGGGAAATAATTATGCTTTTTAAAACCGGATCTAAAAAATACCTTGAACTGCTTGATGAAAGCGGTATCTTTGAAAACAGCACCTCAACGGCATACCCGCAAACAAAAGTGTACGAGATTGTCAAACGCCATCTGGATTCTGGCGGAGATAAGCAGAAAAAGGTGCTTATCTACGGCTTGGACGGCGCCCGTGCGGATTCCATGTTTTATCTTGTTCAGGGCAAAAAAGAGCATATTACGGGCTATAATTTTAAAAGTCCCTACAGCGCGGTAACGCGCCTGAAAGAAGACGGCGGGCTGTACCTGAGCTACGCCGGCGGGGATAAGAGCAGGCGCGAAACGCTTCAGGAAACAAGCACCGCGCAGGGCTGGGCGTCCATACTTACCGGCAAATGGGGAATGGAAAACGGTGTTGTAAAGCATGTTACAAAGAAGGATTCCGTACCCACCGTCCTCAAGCAGTGCGCCGAAAACGGCGGCGCTGCGCTTTTTGCCTCCAGCTGGGAGGATCATTTTACCAAAACCTATAAAAACGAGATCAAAGCTGCAAAGGAAAATTCTCTGCCGCTTGAATTTACGCAGGTGAAAGACGAGCTTGAGCTTCAGGCAGTTTCCCTCAGCGCAATAGACCGCGGTTTTTCCGTTGTGTTCGCCATCAATGAATTTCCGGACCACAACGGTCATTCCTTCGGCTTCGGCGGGCAGGATTACCGCTATGTAGCCGGAATCACGAATGCGGACAGATTTGCCTATGAACTGATAGAGCATGTTGAATCCCGCCCCGCATTTGAAAATGAGGACTGGCTTTATGTGATCACTTCCGACCACGGCGGGCACGGCCGCATGCACGGCACCCAGCTTGAGGCGGACAGAATGACTTTCATTGCAGTAAATAAAAGGATAATCTGATCCGCGCAGCGTCCTTGACGCAATCAAAATTCCGGGCACGCGAACTGAGTTTGATATCGCATATATAATCTGCATTAAATTTTTTTCATTTTGCACTTGTTTTATAAAGCAAAATGTTGTATTATATATAGCGCACGGGCGCGTAGCTCAGTTGGGAGAGTGCTGCATTCGCATTGCAGAGGTCGAGGGTTCGACTCCCTTCGCGTCCACCAAAATAAACTGCCCCACTTTGGTGGGGCAGTTTATTTTATATATCGAAGGGAGTCGAACCCGTGAGGGTCTGCGCGTGAAAGGACTGCCTCTCTATGTGAGGCAGCCCTTGGTTTGTAAATCCGTATATAGAAGTGTGAACTGTTTTGGCATTACTGCTGCGGCGGTATATACTGCGCCGCGTATGGCGGCTGTACCGTTCCGCCGGCCTGCGCAATCATCATTTCAATCTGCGCTACCCTTTGCTTAAGCGGGCCCTTGACCGCCCAGCCCATGAAGCTGTCAAGATCTATCTCTCCGCAATATACTCCCGGCAACAGCGCGTATTTCATCCATGCCTGCAAAACGATCTTGCCCGGCACGGCAAAAATTTTGATATACGTGGGGCCGCACAGGATACCGTTGCCTTTTTTGAATACCTGCTCCTGCCCGGCAAGTGTGAATTTGTAACCCTCTATCGAAAGATATTTTCCGATATTGTCAAACAGCGGGGCGGGGTCTGCGTAGAACGCGAATTCTTTAGAATATCTTCCCATTTTGTATCTCCTTGCATTATATTCTGATTCTATTATACATTAAACTGTATTGTAGTTGCAAGATTTTCTCATAGAAAATCTGCTTTGTGCCAAACGAACGGTCTGTATTGCCTTTGAATACTGAAAAAAACGGCTTTTGAGTAATGATGAGGTTCCGTAACGAATGTTTTGAAAACAAGCGATAAAGACGATCGGTACGGTATATTGCAGAAAATCTAAAATTTAAAGTTGGAGGAAACTGCAATGAAATCATTATTTGAAGAAACAGGCGGGACTTATACACTGCAAGGCGACTATTACTTTCCAAACCTCACTCTGCCAGCCGAAGAAAATAGGCCCATAGGGATATGGGGACAGCGGCACGCAAGGTATCTTAAACAGCACTATAAAGTTAGGTATTACAACCTACTGACAAGCGGTAAGCTGAACGGTTATCTTGCGGATATCGACAAGCAGGCGGAAGCAATGTTTTCCCGACTGCTAGAACAGATGGCAGAGCATGAGGGCATAACCGAAGAACTGAAAGTCGAACATCCGATGGAAGGGATAGGCAGGATGAACGCACTGCGTGAATCGGCAGTGGAAATCGTAAACGCAGAAGTAATTTTCGCATAAACCGAAGCCGATAGGAAAGCGGTGTCATCAAACCTGTAACGCTTTGAAACACAAAAACGAAGGGTAAGGTACAAACACCTTGCCCCTCAAAGTTTATGCCTTAAAAGCAGCTTGAAATCAAGCTTTTTCAGCCTCTATTTTTCGATTTCCAACAGAACAAATATGCTTTCGCATACGAAAGCATATCTCGATGGATTTTCACAAAACAACACAGAAACGAAGGAAGATGACAAAACCCTTGATATAATGATGGAAAATGCGATCTAAACATATTTTACGAGAAATCGGAAAATTCATTGAGATTTAGAAAACTTTGTGTTATACTAACCTTATTATAATAATGAGGTGAACCGTATGGCAGTACAGTATAACAAGCTGTGGAAGCGGCTGATCGATATGAAAATGAAAAAATCTTCCTTAACGGAAATGGCAGGCGTTTCGGCTTCCACCATCGCAAAGCTCAGCCATGACGAATATGTGAGCCTTGAGATTTTAGAGCGGATCTGCAGGGCGCTTCACTGCGAAATCGGCGATGTAGTGGAGCTCAGTAAGGAGGCAGAATCATGAAGCGGCAGAAACTTACATCCTCAGAGCTGCTTTGCGCAATCTGTTTTGCATTATGCTTTTTTGCCTTTATGCTGACGGAGGCGTTTATCAACGAACGCTGTGCCGTGATTCTCGGAAGCGGTGCCGTAAATCCCGTATATACCTTTGGGCTTGTCTGTACCGGATTGGGTTTTCTGTCGTTTTCTCTTCTGCGCCGCCTATGCAAAAAAGAAAAATCAAGGAAAACGGCGCAGATTATCATTGGCGTTCTGTGTCTTGGGGCGGCTATGGTTTTGCTTTTTGCAGAGCAGCCGGCACTCTTCCTGACAAGCTCTTCCGCAGCCCTGCTGCTGACCGGCCATATCAGCGGATGTGTGTATTACAATACGGCCATGTATTTTGCCGGGAGCCGGTATACGGGACGATCGATCGGCACGGGTATGGGAGTGGCGATCCTGTTACAGTTTGTGGTACAGAATTTAATACCGCAGTCTGTCATCTTTATCATTAGCATTCTTTTGAGTGTTGCGTTTGTCATGTATTTTATTATGAAAGCACCAAAAGACTGGATCTTGGAAAATCCTTTGCCCTATTCGGCGGATACCAAAAAAGAGTTCAAAAAAGCGCTGCTTCTGATCGTCGCGGTAGTGCTTATGAGCCTTGTAGCCGGAATGATCGACAGCGTGCTGACAGCCTTCAATGCCGAAAAATCTTATGATATTTACGGCGGCGTTCGTCTTTTCTATGCACTGGGGCTGATTCTGGCGGGGTTTCTTGCAGACATCAAGGAACGGAAATATCTTCCCCTTTCCACCGTATGTACGATCCTGCTCTCCTCTGTCTGTATGTTCTTTCTCTCGGATGAAGTCAGCTATTTTGCCGGTACTGCGCTGATGTATCTGTACAGCGGCTTTTATGTGATCTTTTTCACGGTGATGTTTCTGGATTTTGCACCCAAAAGCAGCAGGCCGGAGCTGTGGGCGGGTATGGGGCGCATTGTACGCAGCTTTACGGTAGCGGCAACCGTGCTGCCGGCGTTCAACATCTATGGCGCAGTTGGCAATACGGTGTTGGCTGTAGTGAGTTGCCTGCTGTCTATCCTGATCCTGCTGGTATTGCTGCCGTATCTGAGTAATGCCGCCGTTTCTCCCAAACCGACAGAGGAGCTGCCTTCCGAAAGCCGTGAACTCTCCCCTCAGGAGCGGTTAAAACTGTTTGCACAGTACTGTTCCTTGACTCCCCGGGAGACGGAAGTATTGGAAAAGTTATTGACGACCGAGGACGGCGTACAGGAAATTGCCGACAGCCTGTATATCTCCCGGCGGATGGTGCAGCGGTACATCTCTTCTATTTATGAAAAGACCGAAACCAAAACACGCCTCGGCCTGTTCCAAAGCTATATGAATTTTACAGCAGAATAAAGGATGATTTGATAAAACACCGTTTTCCCCAGGGGAAGCGGTGTTTTTTTTCGTATTTTTGCAAGATGTCACACATGTGAACCCCTGTTTTGCAAAAATGGCGCGTATGTGAACTGCAAAAAGATTCAATTTGTATGTATCATATAAGAGTGATGGTGTGTGTTAGCATGCGATTATCAGTGCGAGCCGGAGATGAAGAAATGTTTTCGGCAAGTGAAAACATTTAAGCCGAGGGCATGAGGGCACAAAAATGGAAAAGAGGAGGCGATAGGATGATATCGGTTCAGCGCATTCTGCCGTATACAAAGCAGCTGGTGCTGTACGCGCTGTATGATGTTCTGGATTCGGAAGAAAGCGAATACGACAAAACGGAAAACGGCTGCATTGCCGCCAAAGTGACCGTTTACGGAAATCAGAGCGGATTTGAACTTTCCGTATCGGAGGAGCTGCCTGCGACCGTCCTGATGGTGCAGATAAGTGCGCCCTGCCAGGGTCTTTCCGTGCAGGGGCAGCGGCGTGCGGCGGATTATCTGGCTGACCGTGTGGAACAGCTGCTGGAAAATGAGCTGAAACTATCGGTTTTATTAAGAACGAAAGGAGAGAATATAACATGAACACAAAGAAGAGAAACATAGGCGCAAGACTGGAGGCAATGCTGCTGAGCCTCTGCCTGATGATGGGGCTGCTGCCGACGACAGCGTTTGCACAGGATACCGGCACCACCATCTTTGGGTACGAGGGCAGCGGCAACACATGGAGCATGGCGAGCGTCAGCGCCGAGGATCAGTCCGATTACACCGCTCTGACAAGCTACGATTCATTTGACTGGTTCTACGGATTAGAGATGATCGGCGACACCATCTACGGCGTGTACAGCAGCTATTACAACAGTAGTTACGATTCCGAACTGGTGATCCTGAACCCCGACCTCACCATCCAAGAAACAGTGGGCGGATGGTTGAACAGCAGCCTGGATATCGAGCAGATCATAGACACCACGGTGCAAAACGATACCCTGTGGGGAACCTACAACACAGCCGAGTACGAGTATAGTTTGCAGGGCGGTGAACTCGTTTCTACTTTCAAGAGCGGCACGTCATACCTGATTCCAATAGACCTGACCACCGGCATGGCGGACAAGACCCAGATACATCAGGTCACCGGCCTACCCGAGCGTGAGATCATCTACGCCATCGCCTGCAACGCAAGCGGCCGGATGTACGCCATCGTGGCCGACGGCGGAGAGAACGGCGGCGCCGCAACTCTGTACACCATCGATACATCGAGCTTTGAGGCCACCAAGGTAGGAAGCACGGGCGTGACCACCAACTACGTCTCCAGCAGCACCTTCGCGCCGGACGGCACCCTCTACTGGGTAGAGAACAATGCCGGAAAGCTCTATACCGTAAATACCGCCACCGGAAAAGCGACAGCCGTACCCGGCGGTACCATCGGCGGCACTGGGCTATCACTCAATGCCATGATGATTCCAAGCGACACTGCCACGACAGCCTATGTCAATTTCGTTGTCAACGGCGAAGGTACTGTCACTATGGATGGCGAAGCGGTCAGCGGGTGGCAGAAGGTTACGCCAGGGGATGACCTTTCGCTGACATTCACGCCCGGCGGCGACAGCAATGTGAAAGAGGTCGTCGTGGACGGTGAGAAGATGGAATTTATCGACAGCTATACCCTGGAAAACGTGAGCGCATGGAGTGCGGACACCCACACGGTGGAAGTGACCTTCGGATCGAGGGACATCGAAATCACCGCTAATCCTTGGGAAACGGAGTATATGGGCGAGCATTCCTTGCAGTATCATCCGTCCTTTGAAGCTACTCTCTATTTCACGGTATCAAACGGTCCTTCAAGGAACACGGCAGGCGTATCAAACTACCAGATTTCCATCGAGAAGGACGGAAAAACCATAGATAAAAGCGACCTTGTCCCAGGTACCTATGATATCCACGTCACCAGAGCAGAGGACAAGTACTGGAACGAGCTGGATACCGTTCTGAAAGATGACTTGATTATCACAAAGCAGACCGACCTCGTTCAGTGGAGTGATCTGGAGCTGACGGCAAATCCGGGCGACACTCTGGCGGATATTGAAAAGCCTGCCTATCTTGTGAGCTCGCTAGACGGCAAGCAGATCCCGGGAACCTTCTACTGGATCGATGAGGAAAACACCTCCGTAGGGGAGCTGGGCGACAGAACGGGATTTAAGTTCCGCTTCGTGCCGGATCTACCCCTGTCGGCGGAACTCGCTGCCCGCTACGATTTTTCCGCTATGCCCGAGGATGGATTTCAGGGTGATGAATGGAATCCATATACCGCCTATGTGACGGTGAAAGAGGCGAGCGATATCCCCAGCAGCACGGATCCCATCGACCTGCCGGTGCGGGTGCTGGAGGAAGGCGACATGGACTATTCCCCGGCTCCGGAGCTTTCCGCAACCTTTACCCCGGACACAGAGGTGACCGTGGGCGAATTTAACCAGTGGCAGGGACTTGCCATCGACTATTATAATCCCATGGCGG
>URED01000040.1 GCA_900546785.1 uncultured Oscillospiraceae bacterium
GCCGGTTTTATTTTTACTAAAGCTTTTTATTTCCCCCGGTTGAACCGGGGGTTTACTCTTTGCTGAAGAGACAATAAAAATAACCGCTGACGAATGCTCATCAGCGGTTTTATATATGGATAAAGATGTATCCGAACCCGTTAATGAACACAACAAAGAGACCCTACGAGCATAAGCTGCATAAGGCGGTTTGATCTGTTGCGTTCAAAACGTGTTGAAAACATAGCCGTTATATCCCTTCGTAAATTTATTTAAGTGTAGCAAAAAAGCTAAGATTTGTCAACACCGGGCTTCTTTTTGCCCGTAAATTTTGCATTGACGACATAGATGCCGATGCAGACGAGAACGAGTGAAACGAGATTTTTGAGGCTGAATGCCTCCCCTGACTCACCGAGAAAAGCGGCTGAGAGCAGAACGCCGAAAACGGGATTCATAAAACCGATGACAGACACGCGCGAAACGGGATTATATTTGAGCAAAAGTCCCCAAACGGTGTATGCCACCGCGGAAATGAGCGCGAGGTACAAGATTGCGAGCACACTTTGTATTTCAAGGCGCATATGCACCCTGCCGCCTGCAAGCGCGGCAAAGGCAGCCATAACGATGCCGCCCGCCAAAAACTGCCAGCCGGAGAGCATAACGGGGTCTTCGTTTGCGGAGAACCTTTTGATCAGCACGCCGGAGACAGAATAGGCAAAGGCGGAAAGGATGATCGCGCCCTCTCCATTCAGCGCAAAGCCGCCGAAGCCGCCGGCTTCAAAATGGATAAGCACAACGCCCGCAAAACCTATAAGAACGCCGATAAGCTTTGGTGCGGTCAGTTTTTCCATTTTAAATACTACGGCGGAAAGAAGGAGCGACAGAAATACATTCAGCGCAACAAGTATGCTGGATTTTACGCCGCTGGTGTGCGCAAGGCCGATATAAAACGCCGTATACTGCAAGACCGTTTGAAACAGACTGAGTAAAAGGCAATGCCCGATCTCCGTTTTATTCCTCGGATAAAGCGGCTTTTTAGCAATGAGCGAGCCGAAGAGGATAACGAGCGCGCCCGCAAGCGAAAAACGTATGCCGGCAAAGAGGATCTGCGACGCCGTATCGCTTTCGGCGATCGAAAACATTTCGTAGCCGATCTTAACCATGGGAAAAGCGCTGCCCCACAAAAAGCAGCACAGCAGCGCGAGCGGCACCATGATATAAAGTTTTGACAGCTTTGATCTATTCATTGAAACCGAATACCCTGTTATAGATTAATTCAACATCGCTTTCCGCAAGCACGGTTGGATTTGTAAGAAGCTTTGCGGGATTTACGCTTTTTACAAACGCCTTTACCATGGCGGGATCCGCTTTCGGCGCGGGCAGTTCGAATTCATCCAAAAGCGCACGGAAAGCGGCGGCGCCGCCCTGCGAATCCCTTGCGCCGAGCAGAACGCCGAGCGCATCGAGCGTATCCAGCACATAGGCGCGCCCTCTTGGGTCGTTTACACGATCATTGTGCAAATTCATATACTTCCAAATCTCTGCAAGGCAGACGGCAACGGAATGCCCGTGCGCTGTGGAGCAGTTCATTGTGAGGTTATAGCACATGGCATGGGCGGAAGTGGTAGACGTGATATGAATTGCCTTGCCGCCGTAATAGGACGCCATCAGCATGCCGCGGTTGGCGGCGTCCTCATTTGCGATATAGCCCGCCTTGTTTTCAACGAAAAGGCGGATCGCCTTTGCCGCATATCCCCTGCTTTCCTCATTGCTTTTTACGCTCCAGTAACTCTCTATCGCGTGACTCAGCGCATCAAGGCAGGTGGCACGGCGCTGATAGGGCGGCACGGTCTTGATAAAGCTTTCGTCCAGTAAAACAAAATCCGGCAGGAAAGCATCGTTGGACACGGAATGCTTTACATTTTCGTTTACATAGAACACGGAATACTTTGTTGCCTCAGACCCTGTGCCCGAAGTAGTGGGAATCGCAAAAAAGCCGATATCATTATCCTGCATAGGTTCTGTGAGCGCCGTTTTCGGATCGTTTGTGACAAGCAGCTTGATCATCTTGGCAGAATCCAGCGGGGAGCCGCCGCCCGCGCCTATGATAAAATCGCAGTTTTCCTTTTTAAAAAGTATAGCGGCGTCCAGCATATCCTCAAATCTGGGGTTCGGGCGGATATGATCAAATACCACAAGATCAAAATTAGAACGCAGATATTCAAACGCCTTTGTTTTCTGAAAAGAAGTGCCGCAGCAAAGAAAAGGCTTCTTGCAGGAAGAAACCTTTTCAAATTCATAAATATTCTTTAAGATAACGCCTTTAGTCCGCATTTGCAAGCCACTCGTATTCATCAACGTAGATTCTTGTTTTATCCCACGGATCGCCGTCCAGATGCCGGATGAGCCAAACGTAATACATCTCATAGCCGGGCGCGGTCACCTGCTGGTGCGCGTTGCCGCCTCTTATGCAAAGGCAGTCGCCGCTCATGGTCTTATAAGGCGTATCGCCCTCAAAGCCGGCGCCGAAGCCCTCCGGACGGTCAAATTGATAATAATAAAGCTCGGGCTGCGGATGATGATGCGGCGGATAGGAAGACCATTTACCGGGCTGGTTGAACACCTCGCCCATGACCATATTGGAATAGGGCGCGTTATCCAGATCAAACATGGTAGAAACGATCCTGTGGCCTGCACCGCCCCACTGACCTTTGCCGAATTCCTGATACAGGCAGTTTTCCGGGTTGTAGAAAACAGGCTCCCAGGTTCTGTCATTATCCGTTTGCTGAACAAGAACTTCGCTTTTTGCAAGCGCGGTAACCGTTGCCTTTACCTGCTTGGGGAAATGAACCGCATAGGGCTTTTTCTCAAACGGATTTGCCCTTTTGCAGGTTTCGTCAATACTGTTTCCCACTTTAAAATTGACTTCGCCGGAAAGAAGCAGCACGGCGCATTCGTTCTTATCCTCAAAAATTTCAAGCGTTTCGCCCTTTTTAAGCTTTTTAACATAAATGTCCATCAACATCTCCGGGTTGACGCCGTTCATTTCGCACAGCACCTTTTTGCCGTTTTCATCAAATTCAGGTCTGTAGATCATAAAAAATCATCCTCCGTTTTATTTCATTATAAATGAATAAATGTCTTCATAAACTTCTTCTTTATTCAGCTCGTTCAGCACCTCGTGGCGGCATTCGGAATACAGCTTTTCCTCAACTGCCGTGTGGCCGCTTTGAAGAAGTTTATTATATACCTCATCAATACCCTTTGCATATTCGCCGACTGGGTCTTCCGCTCCGCTGATGAGCAGAATGGGCAGGTCTTTTCTTACTTTTTCATACCATTCGTCACTGTTGGCGGCGGTATTCAGATGCAGCAGATCCGCCATGCCTTTGATCGTAAACAGATAGCCACAGAGCGGATCCGCAATATATTGATTAACGATTGCCTGATCCCTTGTGAGCCAGTCATAGGAAGTGCGCTTTTCAAACTTAACGTTATATTTGCCAAAGGCAAGCTTATCCATAAATTCCGAACGGTGGTGCGCGCCTTTGATATGTGCGATAAGATCGGCGACTTTGATCCCGATCCCGGCGGCGTCATTCGTTCCGCCCGTGCCCATATAAACGCTTGCACTGCTGAGTTCGGGGTATCTTGCGTCAAAGCAGCGCACAACAAACGAGCCCATCGAGTGCCCAAACGCAATATGCTTAACGGCGGGATAAGCTTTTGTCATACATTCAAAAACAGTTTTATAATCTTTAATCAGACCGAGCCAGCCGTCTTTCTTCCCGAAAAAGCCAAGCTCTGCACGATTCTGATTGGAGAACCCGTGATTTGCCATATCGTGCATAAAAACAGCAACGCCGTTGGAAGTTAAGTAAGTTATAAAATCCGTATATCTTTCCATATGCTCCGCCATGCCGTGGTGGATAGCCACTGCGGCTTTTGCCTGCGTTTGGGGCAGAAACTGCCTGCCGTGGATCTCACACACGCCTGTTGCCGATTTGAAAGAAAAATCCTTCGTCTGCACAAAAACACCTCTTTCCGCGCGCCGTAAACGGCTGTATAAAACCTTATTTATAAATTTATATTATCACATTACGCCGGTAAAATCAAACTTCGGTATATACTCTTCATCCGCCGAACATAGCTCCTGCACAAACACGTTTTGCAGCCCCGAAGAAACGGCGTAATTTATCACCTTTTCATACTCGCGCTTTGTGAGCTTTCTGTTTATCTCCGGAAAGTTTTGAAGATCGCCGCACGGCGTATACTGCGCCATCAGGCTCAGATAAGCGCCGGGGAAATGATTTTTGCAAAAGTCGATGATCTCAACAGCCGAATTTGTGTTCCCCGGCAGGATCAGATGACGTATGATAACGCCCTTTTTCATCCTGCCGTTCTCAAAAACGGCAACCGGCTGCTGGCGCAGCATTTCGGCTATTGCCGCTTTGGCGGTCATAGGATAATCCGGCGCGCGGCTGTATTTTTCCGCCCTGTCATTTCTTATGTATTTGAAATCCGGCAGATAGATATCGATCATGCCGTCAAGCAGCTTTAAGGTTTCCACACTTTCATATCCGCCCGAATTATAGACAACGGGAACGGGGCATTTCCACTTTGAAAAAAGGGCGCCAAGCTGCAAGGCGTAATGGGTGGGGTTTACAAGATTGATATTTTCCGCGCCCGAATCAATAAGCCTTTCAAATATCCCGATCAGTTTTTCCCCGCTCACTTCCATGCCTTTATTTTTAAGGCTGATCTCGTTATTCTGGCAGAAAGCGCATTTTAAATTACAGCCGCTGAAAAAAACGGTGCCGCTGCCGTGCCTGCCGCTTATGCAGGGCTCCTCCCAAAAATGAAGCGCCGCCCTTGCTACGCGGAAAACCTGCGGCGAGGCGCAAAAACCGTATATTTCACTTCTGTTTACCCCGCATTTTCGCGGGCACATACTGCATATCATAAAAGTTCCCTGTATATATCCGCCTTTTTAAACGGCGTTTGCGCCGCCGCTTCCTTTGCCGCCCGGCTCAGGCTCATACCCCCGTCAACCAGCTTTTTGGCAAATGCAACGGCATCTTCCAAAGAGATCTCCTGCTGCTCCTGCTTTTTGCCCTCCAAAATCAGCACGAGCTCGCCTTTCAGAGCGCCGTCCGCATAGTTTTCGGCAGCCTCGGCAAGCGTGGTGCGTATCACTTCCTCATGGATCTTTGTAAGCTCGCGGACAATGGCGATCTTTCTGTTTCCGAAAGCGGCATACATATCCTTAAGCGTATTTGCCAGCTTATGCGGCGCCTCATAAAACACCATGGTGCGTTTTTCGCTTTTCAGTTCGTCAAGATGCTCAAAGCGCGATTTTTTAGCGACGCTCAAAAAACCCTCAAACGTAAATCTGCCCGTATCCATACCGGAGACGGCAAGCGCGGTCGCAAAAGCCGTAGGCCCCGGCACGGCAACAACCTCTATGCCGTATTCGGCGCATTGGGCAACAAGCTCCTGCCCAGGATCGGAAATTGCCGGCATGCCTGCGTCCGTTACGATCGCGCAGTTTTCCCCAGCAAGGATACGCGAGCAGATCACCTCGCCGCGTTCACGCTTATTATGCTCATAATAGCTTACGGATTCTTTTTTGATCCCGAAATGATTTAAGAGCTTGAGCGTTACGCGCGTATCCTCCGCGGCGATGAAATTCACCGCTTTCAGCGTTTCAATGCCGCGCGGCGAAAGATCCGAAAGATTGCCGATCGGCGTGCCAACAACATAAAGTTTACCTGTCATTTATCATACCCGTCCGCATAAGAGCCGTAGACCGCCAGCATCTCATCCGTAAACCTGCCGTTCTCTTTTTTTATGCTGAGCTGCGGCTCTATTCTTAAAAAGGGCTTTGCATTCTTTTTGCCCTCTATCAGGAACAAAAACGGTTCCTGCCCCGTTTTATCTACAACAAATCTTAATCTTTTAGGCTCAAGGCTGTACTGCCGCATAAGGCACACGGCGTCCGCCAGCCTTTCCGGGCGGTGGCACATACAGAACCTGCCGCCGAATTTAAGCAGGTACGCCGCAGCCTTAACGGCGTCCTCAATATTACAGCATATCTCGTGGCGCGCGATCTTTGCGCTGCTGCTTTTTGATTCAATACCCGTTCCGACCGGCTTATACGGCGGATTCATCGTGACGAGCGAAAAGCCCTCCGCCGGAAACTCGCCGCGGATCTCCCGAAGATCGCAAAGATGCGCAACAAGCCTGCCGCTAAGGTTATTACGCGCAATACTGCCCGCAACAAGCTCTATGGCGCTTTGCTGGATATCCAGGCAGTGCACCGGGCTTTGCTCCGGGTTTCTGAGCCACAGAAACGGAATGATGCCGCAGCCCGTGCCCATATCAAGCGCTTTATCCTTATTTTTGGGGCCTGCAAAATAGGCAAGCAAAAGCGCGTCCGTACCAAAAGTATGCTCATCGCTGACTTCAATAAAAATATCGTCTGAAAGGCGTTCTATACTTTTTGCCATACTCACGCCCCGCCTTTATTCATCATCGGACGAGAGCTTGAGCACAGCCATAAACGCCTCCTGCGGCACCTCAACGGAACCGAAGCGGCGCATGCGTTTTTTGCCCTCTTTCTGCTTTTCAAGCAGTTTCTTTTTACGTGTAACATCGCCGCCGTAGCACTTGGCAAGCACGTCCTTGCGCAGGGCTTTGACCGTTTCCCTTGCAATGACCTTGCCGCCGATCGCGACCTGGATCGGTATCTCAAACAGATGGCGCGGGATATGCTCCTTCAGCTTTTCGGCGATCCTGCGCGCGCGCGGATATGCCTTATCCGCATGGATAATGAAAGACAGCGCGTCTATGATATCGCCGTTGAGCAGCACATCCACCTTGACGAGCTTACTGCGGCGGTATTCCGAGATCTCATAATCAAAAGAAGCATAGCCCCTTGTGCGTGATTTGAGCGCGTCAAAGAAATCATAGATGATCTCATTGAGCGGAAGCTCATAGCTTATATCCACTCTGTCCGGCGTGATATAAGTCATATTCTTGAATATGCCGCGCCTGTCCTGGCACATATCCATGATCGCGCCCACATATTCCGCCGGGGCATAGATGCTTGCGTTGCAAAACGGCTCTTCGCAGTAATCGATAAGCGCCGGATCGGGATAATTCGTGGGATTATCTATTTCAAGCAAGGAACCGTCCGTCATATGGATCTTATACACAACGCTCGGAACCGTTGTGACCAGATCAAGATCATATTCCCTTTCCAGCCTTTCCTGAATGATCTCAAGGTGCAAAAGGCCCAAAAAGCCGCAGCGAAAGCCAAAGCCGAGCGCGCCGGATGTTTCCGGCTCAAAGGAAAGGGATGCATCGTTTAACTGCAATTTTTCAAGCGCATCGCGCAGCGCCTCATAATCGGCGCCGTCCGCAGGATATACGCCGCAGAACACCATGGGATTGACTTTTCTGTAGCCCGGCAGCGGTTCCGGCGCGGGGTTATCTGCAAGCGTGACGGTATCGCCCACATGCGCGTCATGCACCGTTTTGATAGAGGCGGTGATATAGCCGACCTCGCCCGCGGCAAGCTGAGCCGCTTTTTCCATGGAGGTGGCGCGCATATAGCCAACCTCCACAACATTGAATTCCGCCCCCGTTGCCATCATGCGCATCGTATCGCCGGCTTTGATCCTGCCGTCCATGATCCTGACGTAAACGATTACGCCGCGGTAGGAATCATAAACGGAATCAAAGATGAGCGCTTTGAGGGGCTTGTTTTCATCGCCCTCAGGCGGGCGTATCTCATTTACGATATACTCCAAGATCTGCTCCACATTCTCCCCCGTTTTGGCAGAGACGCGCGGTGCGTCAAGGCAGGGTATGCCGATGACCTCCTCTACCTCCTCCGCCACCTCCTGCGGGTGGGCGGCAGGCAGATCTATTTTATTGATCACGGGCAGGATATCCAGATCGTGATCCAGCGCAAGATAGGTATTTGCAAGCGTTTGCGCCTCCACGCCCTGCGAAGCGTCTATGATAAGCAGCGCGCCCTCACACGCGGCAAGGGAACGCGAGACCTCATAATTGAAATCGACGTGACCGGGGGTGTCGATCAAATTGAACTCATACTTCTCGCCGTTTTTCGCTGTGTAATCCAGCTTTACGGCGTGCGCCTTGATCGTGATTCCCCTTTCGCGTTCCAGCTCCATATCGTCCAGCAGCTGATCCTGCATATCGCGCTTTTCAACGGAATCAGTCAGCTCCAGCAGCCTATCCGCCAAAGTGGATTTGCCGTGGTCTATATGCGCGATGATTGAAAAATTTCTTATGTTTTTCCTGTTTACGGACAATTTGATTTACCTCTGTTGTTCTTTATTTCTCTTTATTCGCTATATTGCGTATTTCCTTTACTTCCTTTACGCCTTTTGAAAAAGACGAAAACAGATTCTTAAACAGACGTTTAAAATAATAATACGGCAGAAGATATCCTTTTTCTTTCAGCTGCGGATACATGCTTTGCATCTGCTGCTTTGAAGGGAATATCCTGTTTTTCAGATAGCCCAAAACACCGCCGCCGTTTGCGGCGTTATACGCCTCATAGGCAGCCGCTATATCTATGTTATCCGCCGCCCCGAAGATCGAATTTTGAATGATATCATTGAGCAGCGCCGTCTGCTCTTCGGTAAGCGCCTTATCTTCCATAACGGAAAAGGAGAGCGATCTTATTTTCTCTTCAAAATCGGAAAGATTCAATTTCCCGAGCTGCTGGTGCAAAAGGGCGGTATCCATATCCGGGTTCTTTTTAAGGATAAGATAGGTATCCACAAGAAAGCGCACGCCGAAGCCGCCTAAAATGCCGTGCTTATACATATGCGCAATGTGGAAAAGATACAGATCTTCAGCGCACATGATATATTCAAAGGGCTTTTCGGCAGATCTTTTTGCATGGTTCCAAACGAATGAAAAATCCGGGCAGAAGCCATATACGTCTTTAAACAGATCGCGGTGAAATTCAAACGTGTAATACGGCGCTTTCACAAAATCATCGGAATTATCGCCGTCAGACTTCATTTTATACCCGCGCTTTTTCATGATCTCCAGCAGTATATCACGCTTTTGGGGATCGTACATAATATCGATATCGCTCATCTGGCGCATGCTTTGCTTTGGATAATAATTGCGTATGACGGAGCCTTTTAAGAGCATATATCCGATCTCATTTTTTTCAAGCTGTTCCTCTATGGCCTTCAGCTCGTTTTGCATGGCGATCAGCCGCACAAGCTCGCTTTTGGAATGATTGTTCAGCTCCCGCGCAATATCCGGCGGCAGATAGCTATAATCTATACTCTGCGCCACCATGGAATAGACTTCCTGCTTTTTGGAAAGCGCAAAAAACTGATTCCAGTCAATACCCACCGGCGGCGCGGCGGCTGTTTCACCGTTGACCGCGGCGCGCAGAACGCAAAGCAGATATTCTGTTTCAACGCTGTTTAAAACACTCATACCATCAAACTCTTACTCTTCCAAAATTCCGGCGTTTCTTAAAACATCAAGCAGCTCGCGGACATCGGCTCTTATGACGTCCTCCGGCGCGTCATACTTTTCCAGCATGGCGGCAACGATGCTGTCCTCCGTCTGCTCCGTTTTAAGCAGATTGAATATGAAATTTGCGCTGGGGTTATTGTTGATAATGCCGTTAAAGGTTTTTGCAAGCTCGCCCGTAGCGATCGCAAAATCCTTGCCGTCTATATTGCCCAGCATGATATCCTTATTGAGTTTCATTTTATCGACCCTTTCTGATAAATTTTTAGGTTATATGATTTTAAAGCGGGCGATTCAGCAATCCCAAGCATATTTTTTCATATCCACGCAGCCGTTTTGCCTGAATCCTACGCCCTCATTATCAAGCAGAGACCGCTGTTCCGGCCAACCCGGCGCCGTTCTGCCGGCGTGGTTCACAACGCGATGGCACGGGTAATCCCCGTAAAATGCAGACATATGCAGCACGCGCCCCACAAGCCTTGCATTGTTATCCCTGCCAATCAGCCTTGCGATCTGACCGTAGGACGCAACCTTGCCTTTGGGTATCTCTTCCACCACGGATAATATCTCATAGATCAGTTTTTCATCAAGCATCATGTGTAATTAAGCACACCGCCTCCACATGCGCGGTGCGGGGGAAAAGATCAAACGCTTTCAGGCGTTTCGGGCGGTAGCCCATGCCATGCAGGATCTCAAGATCACGCGCAAGGGTGGCGCTGTTGCAGGAGACGTAAACGATCCTTTTTGCGCCGAGTTTGCTTATGATCTCCAGCAGCTGTTTTTCACAGCCCTTTCTGGGCGGGTCAACGATTACAACATCGGGTACGATGCCTTTTTCGGTCAATATCTTTGCGCCCTCAAAAGCGTCCGCACAGATAAACTGCGCGTTTTTGATACCGTTTATCACCGCGTTTTCCTTTGCGTTTTCGACTGCCTGTTCCACGATCTCCACGCCGTAGAGCATTTTGCATTTATCTGCGAGGGTGAGTCCGATCGTACCCGCGCCACAATACATATCCAGCACGGTTTCACTGCCCGTAAGCCCTGCGAATTCGGCGGCGCAGGAATAAAGCTTTTCGCATTGGGCGTGATTCACCTGATAAAAGCTTTCTGGGGAAATGACAAATTTTTTTCCGAGCAGGATATCCGTTATCTTATCGCTGCCCCAAAGCATCTTTGTTTTACTGCCGAGGATAACATTGGTCTTTTCTTTATTTATGTTGACGCAAATGCTTTGAAGCCCCGGCACGGCGCCTTGCAAAAGCGATACGAGCCTGTCCGCATTCGGGATCCCGCTGCCGTTTACAACGGCGCACGCCATGATCTGCCCCGTGGCAAACGCCTTTCTGAAATAGATATGGCGAAGCAGACCCCTGCCTGTTTTTTCATCATAAGAATCCACGCCGCTTTCCAGCGCCCACTGTTCAAACGCTTTTAAGCCGCCTGCAAATTCGGGCGGCTGAAGCCGGCAGGAAACGGCGGGAACAACACGGTGGCTCTTAAAAGCATAAAAGCCGGCGGTGAAAGCCCCGTTTTCTATGATTACCGGGTACTGCGCCTTATTCCTGTAAAAACAGGTGTCCGCAGCCCCAACGATTTCTTCAACCTCAAGATCGATATGCCCGATCCTGCGTACATTCTGCTGCACAAAATCTTTTTTTGCCGCAAGCTCCGCAGAATACGCCATATTTCTGAACGAACAGCCGCCGCATTTTTCGGAAACCGGGCAATCGGATTCTATTCTTGCGGGCGACGGTTTCAAAATTTCTTTTACAATGCCTACGGCGTAATTTTTGGACGGTTTGATGATGTGGGCGATGATCTCATCACCGGGAACGGCGTTTCTTACGAACACCGCCATGCCCTCATGCCTGCCTACGGAGCTGCCGAGCGGCGTTACGGAATCGATATGCAGTTTGATCTCATCGTTCTTTTTGAGCGCCAACATAAATCACCACAATATATAATAGCATATATAATTTAAAATATAAAGAAAAAATTTTAAATAAGCGGTTACGGCTTTAAGCAAAAAAAGATCCCGCTCCTGTTCGGGGGCGGGACCGAAAAATTATTTACTTGATCTGCGGCTTTCGATTTTTCTTTGAATCAGTTTTACAAGCTCTACTATGGGAATAACAGCCACGGCAAGCAAAATGGAGATCAGGTATTCGAGCGCCGAGATCGCGGCAAAATCAAATGCCCTTGCAAGGAACGGCACATATATAACGAGCGTTGTGAGCACAAAGCTGAGCGCCATGGCGCCGTAAAGGAATTTATTGTGCGTTTTGAGACGGAAGATGGACTCGCGCCTGGAACGCATATTGAACGAATGGAAGATCTCTGCAAGAGAAAGCGTTAAAAACGCCATGGTCATTCCGTTTTGATGGATAAACTCATCCGTGCCGTGCGCAAGGTGCATACCCGCGTAATAGGCAAGCAGCGTAACCACGGATACCATAAGCCCCTGCCAGAAAACATCTATACCCATGCCGCCGGCAAAAACGCCGTCTTTACTGTTTCTGGGGGCGCGCTTCATAATATCCGGCTCTCCCTTTTCAACGCCGAGCGCCATGGCGGGGAACGAATCGGTGATCAGGTTTATCCAAAGCAGGTGAACCGGCTCCAGCACAACGAAACCGGCAAGCGTGGCAATAAATATGGTAAGCACTTCCGAAAGATTGGAAGAAAGCAGGAACTGAATGGATTTGCGGATATTATCGTAGATCCTTCTGCCCTCTTCAACAGCGGAAACGATGGTTGCAAAATTATCGTCCGCCAGCACCATATCGGCAACGTTTTTGGTAACGTCCGTTCCCGTTATGCCCATGCCGATTCCGATATCGGCATTCTTTATGGACGGCGCGTCGTTAACGCCGTCTCCCGTCATAGCGGTGACCTTGCCGTTTTTGCGCCATGCGTTGACGATCCTTACCTTGTGTTCGGGCTGAACGCGGGCATAAACGCTGTATTTTTCTATATCTCTTTCCAACTGGCTGTCTGATACGTAATCAAGCTCAACACCTGTGATCGCCTGCGATTCATCGCTTGCAATACCAAGCTCTTTGGCGATTGCAACTGCGGTATCTTTATGATCGCCCGTGATCATGACGGGGCGGATACCCGCGCCCTTGGCCTCTTCTATCGCGGCAAGCGCCTCGGGGCGGACAGGATCTATCATGCCCGCAAGGCCTATATAACAAAGCTCCTTTTCCAGCGCCGCCGGAGAAGTATCCTGCGGCGGATTTTTGTACGCTTTCATCGCAACTGCAAGCACGCGCAGCGCCTTATCCGCCATTTCCTTGTTCTGTGCAAGTATAGCGGCTTTTACCTCAGGCGTCATCGGCACCCTTCTGCCGTCCACAAGCGCCTGTGCGCACACGCTCAGCACAACATCCGGCGCGCCCTTTGTATACTGAACAAAGCCTTTTTCGCCGGAGGAATGAACGGTAGACATCATTTTTCTGGAGGAATCGAACGGCGCTTCCGCAACGCGCGGAAATTCAGCTTCCAACTCATTTTTAGGCATCTCCAGCCTTTTTGCCCAATCAACGAGCGCCGCCTCCGTAGGCTCGCCCTTAACGACGCCGTCCTCCAAAACGGCATCGGAGCAAAGCGCCATCGCCTGCGCAACCAGCTTTTCGCTGTTTCCTCTGAAATCGGTTACCGTCATTTTATTCTGCGTCAGCGTGCCGGTCTTATCGGAGCAGATGACCTGCGTGCAGCCGAGCGTTTCAACCGCCGTTAAGCGGCGGATAACCGCGTTTCGCTTGCTCATCTTTGTTACGCCGATGGAAAGAACGATGGTAACGACCGTTGCCAGCCCCTCCGGGATAGCGGCGACCGCAAGGGAAACGGCAACCATGAACGTATCCAGCATCGTATCAAACGTGAGCGCGTTGCCGGCAGCTGAATTTCTTACAATATCGAGCACGAAAATGACAACGCATATGCCGAGCACAAGGTAAGACAGCACCTTGGAAAGCTGGTTGAGCTTGATCTGCAGCGGCGTTTCGCCGTCCTTGGCGTCATTCAGGGCGCCGGCGATCTTGCCCATTTCCGTATCCATACCGGTAGCCGTAACAACCGCTTCACCGCGGCCGTAGACGACGTTTGAGCCCATATAGCACATATTTTTACGGTCTCCCAGCGGTATCTCGTCCTCGCCCGAAATCGGCTCTGACTGCTTATCTACGGGAACCGATTCGCCCGTGAGCGCCGCTTCTTCTATCTTCATAGACGCGCAGCTGATTATGCGGCAGTCCGCCGGAACACTGTCCCCGGCTTCAAGCACAACGATATCTCCGGTAACAAGATCTTGAGACGGAACCGTTTCAAGTTTGCCGCCGCGCTTTACCTTGCTTTTTGCCGCAGCGATCTCCTGCAAGGCATCTATTGCCTTTTCCGCTTTTGTTTCCTGATAGACGCCGAGCACCGCATTAATAATAACGACCAGCAAAATAATGATAACATCCGCCGGGAACTCCTTTTCATAAACGGAGGTAATTGCCGAAACGACGGCGGCAACGATAAGAATGATCGTCATGGGATCGGTAAACTCCATCAGAAATCTGTGCAGCACCGATTCCTTTTTGCCCTCTTGAAGCTTATTTTTCCCGTTTTCTTCAAGGCGTTTTTTTGCCTCTTCGGCAGAAAGACCGTCAGCCGAGGTGTTTTGCTCGCTGAGAACAGTTTCACTTCTCTTCAGATAATCTTTCATTTCGTTCACAAGCCTTTCCTGCTGCCAAAAATAATGTGCGTTTTCTGCGGCAGCCGTGCAGAGACACGCAAATGAGGGCTGAAATTAAAAAACTCGTATATAGTATACCCTACCATATACGAGTCTCATTCTTTAAAACTAAACCAGCCGAAACGGCATGATGTTGATTTAGCGCACACGATACGTGCGGAATTACTCCCTCATACTATAAAATATTGTACCACAAAACAGTAAAAATTTCAATTCACAAAAGGGATATATTGTTAATTTTTTACCGATTTAATAAATTATTTACAATTTACTTGTTTATCTGTTTTGAATACTTGGCAAGATAAACGGTGCGCATAAGGAAACATTCCATTTTGGGCACGTAATGCTCACGGTTGAAGAGATTTACGTCAACCGCCGCTTCGCAGCCCTTATCCATAATGATCTCAAGCGCCTGCATATCGCCCTCGTTATTGCCGAATACGAGCGCGCCGTTGCCGTCGATCAGAACGGCGTTTCTGCCCGATGCCGCTTTGCCGATCTTTGCGGCGCAATCGTCCGTATCGCCGTCTATCCACGCGCAGTTTTTAACATCTACGCCAACGATCTGCGCAAAATCATCTATCATAGGCAGCATATCCTCGCCCGTGCAGGAATAGGCAACGGCATACGGATCCGTGATATGCTTGATGATCGAAACATTTTTGTTTTCATAGATCGCTTTGTGGATCTTGGCGCATTTCGGAGCGATACCGTTTATACCAAGGCCCGTTTCAAGATCAACGTCAACCGTTTCACCGCCAACGGTAAGCGTAAACATATTGCCGTTTCTTACAGAAGATCCGAGATCGCATATGGACTCCGGCATAGAGCCTGCGTGCACCTTATTCAGATAGAAATTGAGCTTATCCTCTTCGCTGTACTTCTCCGCCCAGGAATAACGCATATAATTATCTTTTATAACGCGCTTGCAGCATTCTTCAAGCTTATCGGCAAGCTCAAAGGCATGTTCATAAGTATCGCCCATGCAAAGCGTGCCGTGGTGCATGAGCATGATAGCCCTTGCGGCAGGATTCATCATGATGCACATCTCTACCTTTTTGCGCAGAGATTCCGTGGTTGACATCGCATAATCCGCAACCGGCACCTTATCGCCGAGCACAGGGCGGAGATCTTTGTATACATTTCTGATCTCCATGCCGGTAATGCTGACGATCGTTGCATACTTCTGATGGGTGTGGATCACAAAATCAACAGTTGGATGATGCCTGTAAGCGGCGGCGTGAACGCCTTTTTCCGAGGAGGGCTTTATATCGCCGTCATAAGAACAATCCTCAATATTAACCACCACAAGCTCATCCGGAGTTAAGGTCTCATACGCCCTGCCGGAGGGTGTTATAACGAACTGCGTATCTGAAATACGCGCGGAAACATTGCCCCATGTACGTGCAATAAGACCGGTTTCAATCAATTTTTTGCCTGCTTCTATGACAAGCTTTTTTGCTTCTTCAATTTCGTATGCCATAATTTTCCTTTCCCCTAAAACGCCTGAAAACGCATCTGAAATGCGTTTTTTAAAAGCCGATAAGGGCGGTCAACAGCCGTAAACCGCCCTTAGGATATTTTTATTTAATAATCGATCTTTTCACACTTGGAAAGAACTTTATCAAATCTGCGAACACACTCGTCAATATCCTCTTCCGTGTAAGCGGCGGAGGTGTAAAGACGTGAGCCTGCAAGCGTTACAAGACCTTCAGCCATATAAGCCGCGCCCATATACTGCATCTCAGTCTGGCGCCAGCCGGTCTGCTTAAGTACGTTCGGAATCGTCCACGGTCTCTTCCAATCTACCTTAAAGTGCATTGTAGCAACCGTATGGAGATGGCAGATAGAGCCGATATTGTAGCAAACAAAGGGAAGATCATATTTTTTGATGGATTCGTTGATGCCCTTAACAAGGCGATCCGCCATCTGACCCGCCTTCTGGCAAGCGTTTCTCTTTTCGATCTCGCAGATTACGGTATAGCCCGCGCAGCAGGAAATGGGAGTAGCCGCCATTGTGCCGCCGCACATAGCTTTATGGATCTTCTTGCCCTCAGCCTTATCAAGACCTGCGCCGAGATACTTCATGACCTCTCTGTGGCCGCCGATACCGCCTGCACCGGGATAACCGCCGGCAATGATCTTGCCGAAGATCGTGATATCCGGATCAATGCCGTAATAGCCCTGCGCGCCGGAAAGACCGATACGGAAACCGGTAACGACTTCGTCGGATACAAGCAGAGCGCCGTACTTGCGGCAGAGAGCCTGCACGCCCTTGGGGAAATCCTTATCAACGGGACGTGTTGCGGATTCGGGGCCGCACGGCTCGATGAATACGGCAGCGGTGCCGCCGCGGAACTTATTGATTATGAGCTTCTTTTCCAGGCTCTTAAGATCATTCGGGAAGAATTCCTGCGTGTGTTTGAATACGAAGAGCGGAACACCGTGGGACTGCATATTGAGCGTTCCGGGAACACGCATGCCCCAGGCAAGCTGATCTGACCAGCCGTGATAAGCGCCGCCCATTTTGATGATGTTCTTATGGCCGGTTGCAAGACGGGCAACACGAACGGCACACATACATGCCTCCGTACCCGAACCAAGCATACGGAACATCTCTACAGACGGAACACACTCTGAGATCTTCTTGGCAAGCTTGTATTCATAAGGATGGAAAAGACCGGTTGACGGGCCGCAGTCCTCAAGCAGCTCTATGACCTTTTCTTTAACAACATCATCGTTGGAACCGATAATGGTAGGACCGCCTGCCTGCAGAAAATCAAAATACTCATTTCCGTCAATATCATAAAGCTTATTGCCCTTTGCCTTAACCATAACGATCGGGAACGGATAGTTGAAGGCAAGATTGTGCTGAACGCCGCCGGGAATGACAGTTTTGGCTTCTTCGATCATTTCCTTAGACTTCTTACACTTCTTTGCAAAATACTCTTCTTCATATTCTTTAAGAGCCGTTCTGCTGATAGAGTAGATAGGTTTTTTGATGAGCGCGTCAAGCTGGGCTGTAAGCACGGCTGCATCAGGATACTCGGTTATGGCGAATCTGGTATCCATTTAAAAATTCCTCCTTAAAAATTATTCGCAGTGAGCGGGCGCTCACCTTTTATGACGTGAGCAATCACTCACATAGATTACTCTTTAAGTATATCACTTTTGAACGATTTGTCAAACCGTAAATCGATTTTTTTTGTTAAAATCTTTTCAAATTCTTGCAAGATTCATGAATTCGTGTTAGTATATTAACAATATATTATTATTTACTTGGGAGGATTTGTGTGTGTTGCACAAACCAAGTTAAAATCATTTGTGCAAACATACGAAATTTAAGAAAATGCCTGGCTCACATCATAAAGAAGCGTTTGACAGAATTTCCGAAAAACGCCAGAATGAGATACTTGAAATCGCCATTGAGGAATTTTCTTCAAAGGGCTATAATAACGCAAATATAAATATCATTGCAAAAAATGCCGGAATCAGCATCGGGCTTATGTATAAATATTTTGCAACAAAAGAAGATCTTTTTTTGACCTGCATCTCAAGGGGCATGGTAATTCTTCAGGAAACGCTGGAAACGATACTGAAAAGCCCGAATAAGCTGCTCAAAAAAGCGGAGCTCGTTATACGCGCCACATGCGAGCTTTCAAGGGAATACAAAAACTACATCAAGCTTTATAATGAGATCACGGCGGAAAAGGACGGCGAGCGCGCAGTTGCGTTTGCAAAGGAGATTGAGAGCCAGACGAGCCGCTTTTATATAACGGCCATTGCGCAGGCGCTTGCAAGCGGCGATGTAAGACAGGATCTTAACCCCCGCCTTTTTGCCTTTTTTCTTGACAACCTGCTGCTCATGCTGCAGTTTTCATTTACCTGTGAATATTACAAGGAACGCCTTTCGCTTTACACGGGCGTTGACATAGAAGAGCTTGACGATGATGAGATCGTGACGCAGCTTTTAAAATTCATTGAATCTGCATTCACGTTCTCTAAAGACTGAGGCCCATCATTTATCTGTGTTACACAGTAAAAATATTTTTTGCGGAAAGGCTTGGAACACAAATATGGCAAAATATGTTATCACTTACGACATCGGCACAACAGGTATCAAGACCTGTCTTATCGAGATCGATAAGGAAATGAATATCCTGGGCTCTTCATCGCTGGGCTACGGGCTTTACGTTGACGATGAAGTCGGCGTTAAGGGCGGCGCCGAGCAGAACGCCGACGAATGGTGGAACGCGATGTGCGTAACCACAAAAACGGTGTTTGAAAAAGTGCCTTACATAAAAAAAGAGCAGATAGAGGGCATCTCCTTCTGTTCTCAGATGCAGGGGCTTGTGCTGGTGGACAAAGAGGGCAACTGCGTGCGCAACCCGATGAGCTATATGGATCAGAGAGCCCGTGAAGAGCTGAAAGAGGGCATTGCCCACGGTTTCAAGATAGCGGGCGCGGAAGTTACGAAGCTGCTGAAATATCTTAAATACACGGGCGCCGTAAGCTCCTCCGTTAAAGATCCCATATGGAAATATAAGTGGGTAGAGCGGCATGAACCGGAAATATTTAAAAAGATATATAAGTGGCTGGACGTTAAGGAATATCTAATCTGCCGCGCAAGCGGAGAATTCGTTATGACGCGGGACAGCGCTTTCGCTACCCTGCTCTACGATACACGAAAGGGCCATGAGGGCTGGTGCAAACCGATCTGCGATATGGTGGGTGTTAATATCAAGCACCTGCCCGAGATTAAGGAGAGCACCGAAAAGGTTGGCGAAGTAACCGAAAAAGCGGCGGCTGAGCTTGGACTGGCACCCGGAACCGCTGTTTTCGGCGGCGGCGGCGACGCCTCGCTCATAGGCGTAGGCGCAGGCTGCACGGAGGTTGGAGACACGCATATCTACAGCGGCACCTCCGGCTGGGTTGGCTCCATCGTAGACAGGCAGGTAGTTGACGCCGGCGCGATGATGGCGGCGATCGTGGGGGCGGACCCAAAAACGTATAATTATTTCGGCGAGCTTGAGACCTCCAACAAATGCGTGGAATGGGTAAAGGATCACCTTGCGCTGGACGATATAGGCGTTTATTTACAGGACAAAAATATTTCCGATTCCGTTGAGGCGCTGAACATAAATCTTTATGACTATATGGAAGATGTGATAGACCAGATCCCCGCAGGCTCCAACGGCACGATCTTTACGCCGTGGCTGCACGGCAACAGATGCCCGTTTGAGGACCCGAACGCGGCGGGCATGTTCTTCAACATAAAGATAGAGACCGGCAAAACGGAGATGATCAGAGCCGTTGTGGAGGGCATCTGCTTCCACATGAGATGGATGCTGGAAAGGCAGGATCTAAAAAAAGAAGTCAGCATATCCAACCCGATACGCTTCTGCGGCGGCGGTGCGCTCGGCGCAGTCACCTGCCAGATTCTTGCGGATATCCTGCAAAGGGATATTGAAGTGGTTGACAGCCCGCAGAACGTGGGCGCGGTAGGCGCGGCGGCGTGTATTGCCGTAGGTCTTGGACTCATCCCCGATCTGCAGCACGTTAAAACGCTTATTCCGGCAAAATACACTTACCACCCGAAGCCGGATAACAAGGCGGTTTATGACAGGAACTTCAAAGTATTCAAAAACCTCTACAAGAGCAACAAGGAAAACTTTGCCATCCTCAACGGCTGAATATAAAAACCGGAATACAAAATGAACCGCTCAGGTATATGCCTGAGCGGTCAGCGTGTAGAAAAAGGTGTAAATTTAGAAAAGTGGGTAGTCCTACACGCTGAGG